>JAGIAU010000003.1:0-25120 GCA_017744755.1 Microbacteriaceae bacterium | reverse complement strand
CCAGCGACCTCTTCAGCGGCTTCGGGCTGTGGTTCGCATCAGAGAACCACTTCGTCGACAACGTGAAGCGGCTGTTCGAGATCCGGACGCTCGACGGCGGCCCGGCCTGGCGGCAGACGACGTTCCATCCCTTCGCGACGACGTCCCGGCTGGCCCGGGGCAGCGCGCTGCGCCTCGACGTCGAGGCGCCGGTCTACGCCACCGCGGCGCACGGCGACGCCCCGCTGGTCGCGGCGGCTGCGAGCCACGACGCCGCGAGCGGCGCGTTCGCCGTCTTCCTGCAGCACCGGGGCCTCGCCGAGCCGGTCGTCGTCGAGATCGAGCTCCCCGACGCGGCGGCGGGGGCGGCGGTGGACGCATCCGGGATCTGGAATGCGGACCGCTTCGCCGTGAACACGCTCGAGGACCCCGAGCGGGTGCGTCCGCGTCCGCTCGCGACGGGGATGCGGGGGAACGCGCTCCGCCTGGAGCTGCCCCCGATCGCCTGGGCGGCCGTCCGCATCGGGCCGGCCGCCTGAGCCAGGGCGTTCACCGGGGCGAGCCGGGCGCCGACTACAGTGAGCGTGGGCGCGGCCGGCGCGCCGGCGAGGCGGGACGATGGGCAACGCGGCAGGTGACGACCGCCTGAACATCCGGCAGGTCGCCGCGCTCGCCGGGGTCTCGCACATGACCGTCTCGCGCGTGCTGAACGACTCGCCGAACATCCGTCCGGAGACCAGGGCCAAGGTCCTCAAGGTCATCGACGAGGTCAAGTTCCGGCCGAACAGCGCCGCCCGCGCGCTCGCGACGAAGCGCTCGAAGCGCATCGGGGTCATCGTCGACAGCGCCGTCGAGTACGGCCCGGGCAGCACGCTCCGCGGGGTCGAGGAGGCCGCGCGCGAGGCGGGCTACACCGTGAGCTCGGTGACGCTCGCGCACACGCGCGACGAGAGCCCGCACGAGGCGGTCGAGCATCTGACGAGCCAGGGGATCGACGCGCTCTGCGTCATCGCGCCGCGCTCCTCCTCGGTCGACGTGCTCCGCGAGATCACCGGCGGCATCCCGGTCCTCGTCGTCAAGGCGGACGCCGACGCGAGCTTCCTCACGGGTTCCGTCGACCAGCGCCGCGGGGCGACGCTCGCGACCGAGCATCTCATCTCGCTCGGGCACCGGGAGATCCTGCACGTCGCCGGGCCGCTCGACTGGCTCGACGCGCGGGCCCGCGAGCGCGCCTGGCATGCGGCCGTGCGGAAGGCGGGCCTGCGCGAGCACCCCGTCGTCGTCGGCGACTGGACGAGCGACTTCGGCTACGAGTTCGGCCGCTCGGTGCGGTCGGCGCCGCCGTTCACCGCGATCTTCGCCGCGAACGACCAGATGGCGCTCGGCCTGCTGCACGGTCTCCGCGAGGCCGGGCTCGACGTGCCGGGCGATGTGAGCGTCGTCGGCTTCGACGACCTGCCCGACGCGCGGCACTTCCTGCCGCCGCTGACGACGATCCGCCAGGACTTCCACGCGCTCGGGGTGCGCACGGTCGAGAGCCTCCGCGCCTCGCTCGAGGGGACGCCGCTCAAGCACGGCTTCAAGATCGCGCCCGAGCTCGTGGTGCGCGCGTCGACGGCGGCGCCGCGCGAGCGGTAGCGCCTGCTCCGGCCCGGTCCGGCGCGGCCCGGAACGCGACGGCGGCCGCGCGTGACCGGTAACATCCCGGCTTGCGCGCGCCGAATGTGACCGGTAACATCCTCAGCGACAACCGTAGAGTGTCCCAGCGGGACATGACACATCGGGCCGGGGCGACGACGCGCCGGCATCTCAAGGAGGAGATTCGATGCACAGCACCACGCGGATCACCAAGTGGTCCACGGCCTTCGCGGCGGGCGCCCTGGCGCTCGGCCTCGCGGCCTGCTCCGGCGGCACGACGCCCGCGGGCGACGACGGCGCCGGCGACGGCGGGGCCGAGGGCCCCATCACGATCGGCTTCGTCGCCGTCGGCCCCGAGGGCGCCTGGCGCGCCGCGAACGAGCAGAACGTGCAGGACACGTTCACGGCCGAGGCGGGCTTCGACCTGAAGTACGCGCCGGCGACGAACCTCGACCAGAAGTCGCAGATCGACGCGTTCACCTCGTTCGTCGACGAGGGCGTCGACGTCATCCTGCTCTCCGCGACGGAGGGGTCCGGCTGGGAGGCCTCGCTCAAGCGCGCGCAGGAGGCCGAGATCCCGGTCATCCTCGTCGACCGCGGCATCGAGCCCGACGACCCGAGCCTCTACGTCACCCGCCTCGCCCCCGACAACGTCGAGGTCGCGACCGCGGTCGGCCAGTGGGCCTCCGACACCTTCCCGGACGGCGCCAAGTACTTCACGCTCGAGGGCCCGACCGGCGTCGGCGTCGTGAACGAGCGCAACGAGGGCTTCGACTCCGTCATCGGCAAGCGCAGCGACTTCGTCAAGGTCGGCGCGCAGACCGCGAACTGGTCGACCGAGGAGGCCAAGAGCGTCATCGAGACCGTCCTCAAGGCGAACAACAACGACATCCAGTACATCTTCGCCCAGAACGACGAGATGGGTCTCGGCGCCGTCCAGGCGATCGAGGAGGCCGGCCTCGTCCCCGGCGTCGACGTCAAGGTGTCGACGATCGACGGCACGAAGAACGCCATGCAGGCGCTCGCCGACGGCAAGCTCAGCTTCGTCGCCGAGTACAACCCGCTCTTCGGCGACACGCTCCTCGAGGTCGTGAACACGGTCCTCGCGGGAGGCTCGGTCGACTCGCAGATCATCGTGCCGAGCACGACGTTCGACTCGCCTGAGGCGGCCAAGGCCGCGCTGCCCGACCGCAAGTACTGATCCATCGCCGATCGCGGGGTCCTCGCCACGGCGGGGACCCCGCGACCATCCCCGAACCCGTCCGACCAGCCCCGAGGAAGGAGCCGCCCATGACCGAGCCGGTCGTCGAGATGCGCGGCATCTCGATCGAGTTCCCGGGCGTCAAGGCGCTCGACGGCGTCGACTTCCGCCTCTTCCCGGGCGAGGTCCACTCGCTCATGGGCGAGAACGGCGCCGGGAAGTCGACGCTCATCAAAGCGCTCACGGGCGTCTATCCCATCGACGCCGGCGAGATCCGGATCGCGGGGGAGATCCGCCGCCTGAACGGCACCGCCGACGCCCGCAACGCGGGCATCGCGACCGTGTACCAGGAGGTCAACCTCTGCGCGAACCTCTCCATCGGAGAGAACGTCATGCTCGGGCAGGAGCCCCGCTCCGCACTCGGCATCCGCTGGAAGGCGCTGCACGCCGCCGCGCACGCCGCCCTCGAGCGCCTCGGTCTCGGCGCGCTCGACCCGCGCGCGCCGCTCTCCTCGCTCTCGCTCGCCGTCCAGCAGCTCGTCGCGATCGCGCGAGCCGTGCAGCGCGAGTCGAAGGTGCTCATCCTCGACGAGCCGACCTCGAGCCTCGACGCGAACGAGGTCGCCAATCTCTTCCGCGTCATCCGGCGCCTGCGCGACGAGGGCGTCGCCATCCTCTTCGTCTCGCACTTCCTCGACCAGGTCTACGCGATCTCCGACCGCATGACGATCCTGCGGAACGGCCGGTACGAGGGCGAGTTCCTCACGAAGGACCTCGACCGCACCGCGCTGATCTCGACGATGATCGGCAAGGACGCCGACGCGCTGCGCTCCATCGCCGCCCGTCGCGCGCGGCACGACGGCGAGCCGCAGGTCGTGCTCAGCGCGACCGACCTCGGACGCAAGGGCTCGATCGCGCCGACCGACGTCGACCTGCACCGCGGCGAGGTCGTCGGCCTCGCGGGACTGCTCGGCTCCGGCCGCACCGAGCTCGCCCGACTGCTCTACGGCGCCGACCGCGCCGACACGGGCTCGATCATCCGCGCCGGGAAGCGGGCGGACCTGCGGAGCCCCCGCGCCGCCATGCGCTCCCGCATCGCCTACTCGAGCGAGAACCGCCGCGACGAGGGCATCATCCGCGACCTGACGGTCCGGGAGAACCTCATCCTCGGCCTGCAGACGAAGCGCGGCTGGGCGCGGCCCATCCCGCGGCGCGAGCAGGACGAGCTCGTCCAGAAGTACATCGGAGAGCTCGGCATCCGGCCCGCCGACCCCGAGCGTCCCATCAAGCAGCTCTCCGGCGGCAACCAGCAGAAGGTGCTGCTCGGCCGCTGGCTCGCGACGCAGCCCGAGATCCTCATCCTCGACGAGCCGACCCGCGGCATCGACATCGGGGCGAAGGCGGAGATCCAGGGCGCCGTCGCGGCGCTCGCCGAGCGCGGGGTCACGGTCGTGTTCATCTCCTCCGAGCTCGAGGAGGTGGTGCGCCTGAGCGATCGGATCCTCGTCCTCAAGGACCGCCGGAAGATCGCGGAGCTCGTCAACGGCGAGCACGTCACCGCCGACACGATCGTCGCCGTCATCGCCGAGGACGCCGCGACCGCCCACGAGGAGACCGAAGCATGAACCGGGTCAAGGGCCTCGTGAAGAAGCCGCCGTTCTGGGGCTTCGTCGCGATCCTGCTGCTGCTGGCGATCAACCTCGCGAAGGATCCGCGCTACCTCGCCATCACGGTGAGCCCGGTGACGGGCAACCTCGTCGGCAACGTCATCGACATCCTCCGCGTCGTCGCGCCCATCCTGCTCATCGCCTTCGGCATGTGCCTCGTCATCGCGACGGGCGGCATCGACCTCTCCGTCGGCTCCGTCATGGCGGTGTCCGGCGCCGTCGCGATGCAGTACCTGCATGACCACGGCGCCCCGGACTCCGTGGGCGACGCGCTCGCGGCGATCGGGCTCGCGCTCGGCGTCGCCCTCCTCGTCGGCCTCGTGAACGCGGTGCTCGTCGCCGTGGTCGGGCTGCAGCCGTTCATCACGACGCTCGTCATGATGCTCGCGGGCCGCGGCCTCGCGAAGGTCGTCACGCAGGGGCAGAACACGAACGCGGTGAACGATCCCATGCGCTGGATCGCCAACGGCTACGTGCTCGGCATCCCCGTCGTCTTCCTGCTGGCGCTCGTCCTCATCGTGGTCGTCGCCGTGCTCATCCGGCGGAGCGCCCTCGGCCTGCTCATCGAGTCGCTCGGCGTCGACCCGAAGGCCGCGCGCCTCGCGGGCGTCGACCGCCGCGCGCTGCTCTTCTCCGCGTACCTGCTGAGCGCCCTGCTCGCCGGCATCGCGGGGCTCTTCGCGACCGGCTCGGTCATGACGGTCGACGTGTCGCAGACCGGCTACCAGGCGGAGCTCGACGCGATCCTCGCGGTCGTCGTCGGCGGGACGTCGCTCGCGGGCGGGAGGTTCTCGCTCGGCGGGGCCGTCGTCGGCGCGTTCCTCATCGCGACCCTGGACAAGACGATCGTGTTCCTCGGCGTGCCCGCCTCGGCGACGCCGGCGTTCAAGGCGGTCGTCATCGTCGTGCTCTGCCTGCTGCAGTCGCAGCGGGTGCGCGGCTGGATCGGTCAGGCGGGCGCGCGGATGCGCGCGGCACGGAAGGCGGTCGCGTGAAGCAGTTCCTCCAGCACCGCGCCGCGACGCTGCCGACGATCGGCGCGGTCGTCATCTTCGTCGCGATGATCGCGTACGGCGAGATCGCCTACGGCCGCATCCTGCAGTTCTCGACGCTGTCGAACCTGCTCATCAACAATGCGCACCTCGTCATCCTCGCGGTCGGCCTCACCTTCGTGATCGTCACGGGCGGCATCGACCTGTCGGTCGGCGCGGTCATCGCGTTCACGAGCGTGACGGGCGTGCTGCTCGCGAACGCCGGCTGGAACCCGTGGCTCGTCATGGTGCTCATGGTCGTCATCGGCGGCGCCTTCGGCCTCGCCTCCGGGATCCTCGTCGAGTACTTCGGGGTGCAGCCGTTCATCGCGACGCTCGCCATGATGTTCCTCGCCCGCGGCCTCGCCTCGACGCTCTCGACCAATCCGGAGCGGCTCGCCGACGACTCGCCCATCCGGCTCATCGCCGCCGAGTGGAAGCTCGTCGACGGCCCCAAGGTGAACGACCTCATCCTCACCCCCGGCGTGCTCATCGCCGCGATCGTCGTCCTCGGCGCATGGTTCGTGCTGCACCGCACGCGCCTCGGCCGCACCGTCTACGCGATCGGCGGCTCGGAGCCCTCCGCCCTGCTCATGGGCCTGCCGGTCTGGCGCACGAAGGTGTGGGTGTATGTCATCAGCGGCACGCTCGCCGGCGTCGCGGCGGTCGTCTACACCGCCCGGCTCGGCATCGCGCAGAACATCACGGGCATCGGCTGGGAGCTCGACGCCATCGCGGCGGTCGTCATCGGCGGCACGCTCCTGACCGGCGGCGTCGGCTACGTCGCGGGCTCCGTCGTCGGTGCGCTCGTGCTCGGCCTCATGATCGTGCTCATCACCCGCGACGGGAAGATCCCGCCGGAGATGACGACGATCATCACGGGCGGCATCGTCCTCGTCTTCGTGCTGCTGCAGCGCGGCCTGAGCGTCGTGCGGAGGAATCCGTGAGCGCCGGGCTCATCGCGGACGGCGGCGCGTTCCTCGGGATCGAGCTCGGTTCGACGCGGATCAAGGCCTGCCTCGCCACCGGCTCCGGGGAGGTCCTCGCGACGGGGACGAGCGCCTGGGAGAACGAGCTCGTCGACGGCCGCTGGACCTACGCGCTCGGCTCGGTCGAGGCGGGGCTGCGGGCGGCGTACGCCTCGCTCGTCGAGGCGGCGGAGGCCGCGCACGGCGTCCGTCCCACGGCATATGCCGGGATCGGCATATCGGCGATGATGCACGGCTACCTCGCCTTCGACGCCGCGGGTGAGCTGCTCGTGCCGTTCCGCACCTGGCGGAACACCTCGACGGCCGCCGCCGCCGCGGCTCTCTCCGAGTCGTTCGGACGGCCCGTGCCGCAGCGCTGGTCGGCCGCCCACCTCTATCAGGCGGTCCTCGACCGCGAGGCGCACGTGCCCGCGGTCGCCCGGCTCACGACGCTCGCCGGCTACGTGCACGAGCGGCTCACCGGCCGCGACGTGCTCGGCGTCGGAGATGCCTCCGGCGTGTTCCCCATCGACCCGGCGACAGGCGACTACGACGCGGAGCTGCTCGCGCGCTTCGACGCGCTCGCGGCCGAGGCCGGCGCGGCGCCGTCCATCGCCGAGCTGCTGCCCGAGGTGCTGCCGGCCGGGGCCGACGCCGGGACGCTGACCGAGACGGGCGCCGCGCTCCTCGATCCGAGCGGCGCGCTGCGGCCGGGCGCCCCGTGCTGCCCGCCCGAGGGCGACGCCGGCACCGGCATGGTCGCGACGAACGCGGTCCGCCCGCGCACCGGGAACGTGAGCGCCGGCACGAGCGTCTTCGCCATGGTCGTCCTCGACGGCGGCCTCGACCCGGTCCCGGACGGCATCGACGTCGTCACCACGCCGGCGGGCAGCCCCGTCGCCATGGTGCACTGCAACAACGGCTCGAGCGAGCTGGGCGCATGGGCCCGGGTCTTCTCCGAGTTCGCGCGGGCGATCGGGCATCCCGTCGACGACGACGCCGTGTTCGCGGCGATGCTGGGGGGCGCATCCTCGGCGGCGATCCGGGGGGACGCCGCCGAGGGCCTCCTCGCCTACAACCTGCTCGCCGGCGAGCCGATCGTCGGCCTGCCGGCCGGCCGGCCGCTCCTCGTCCGCACCCCGGACGCCCGGCTCGATCTCGCGGGCCTCGGGCGGGCGCAGCTCTACAGCGTGTTCGCCGCGCTGAGCACGGGGATGCGGACGCTCGCCGAGGCGGGCGTCGGCATCGACCGGCTGCTCGCGCACGGCGGGCTGTTCCGCACGGACGGCGTCGCGCAGCAGGCCCTGGCGAACGCCCTGGACGCGCCGGTCTCGGTCGGCGAAGCCGCCTCCGAGGGCGGCGCGTGGGGCATGGCGCTGCTCGCCGCCTACCGCGGCGCGGTCGCCGCCGGGGCGCGGGCGAGCCTCGCGGACTGGCTCGACTCGGCCGTCTTCGCCGGCGCGTCCGCCCGCACCGTCGAGCCGGACGCCGGCGGCGTCGCCGCCTTCGATGCCTACCGCGCCCGCTGGGAGGCGGGCCTGCCGATCGTCCGCGCCGCCGTCGCGGCACTGGACTGAGGAGGGATGATGACCGATCCGAGCACGCTCGACCGCATCCGCGCGGAGGTCGCCGCGCTCCACCGCGAGCTTGTCCGCTACGGGCTCGTCGTCTGGACCGGCGGCAACATCTCCGGCCGCGTCCCCGGTGAGGAGCGCTTCGTCATCAAGCCGAGCGGCGTCGACTACGACGATCTGACGCCCGAGTCGATGATCGTCTGCGACCTCGACGGCCGGGTCGTCGAGGGGGCGCATGCGCCGTCGAGCGACACCGCCGCGCATGCATACGTCTATCGGCATATGCCGGAGGTCGGCGGCGTCGTGCACACGCACTCGACCTATGCGACCGCCTGGGCGGCGCGCGCCGAGCCGATCCCCTGCGTCATCACGGCGATGGCGGACGAGTTCGGCGGGGAGATCCCGGTCGGCCCCTTCGCCCTCATCGGCGACGACTCGATCGGCCGCGGCATCGTCGACACGCTCCGGGGCCACCGCTCGCGGGCCGTGCTCATGCGCAACCACGGGCCGTTCACGATCGGCAAGGACGCCCGGGACGCGGTCAAGGCCGCCGTCATGTGCGAGGACGTCGCCCGGACCGTGCACATCGCCCGCCAGCTCGGCGAGCCGCTGCCGATCCCGGCCGCGGACGTCGACCGGCTCTTCGACCGCTACCAGCACGTCTACGGCCAGGCGCCGCAGGGAGGACTCCAGTGAGCCGCAGCATCGTCCCGGATCTCGCCCAGCACGAGGTCTGGTTCCTCACCGGGAGCCAGCACCTCTACGGCCCCGAGACCCTCGCGCAGGTCGCGAGCCAGTCGCAGGAGGTCGCCCGCGGGCTCGACGCCGCCGTCCCGGCGAGCGTCGTGTGGAAGCCGGTGCTGACGGGCCGCGACGAGATCCGCCGCGTCATGCTCGAGGCGAACGCGGACGACCGCGTCATCGGCGTCGTCGCCTGGATGCACACGTTCAGCCCGGCGAAGATGTGGATCGCGGGCCTCGACGCGCTGCAGAAGCCGCTGCTCCACCTGCACACGCAGGCGAACGCGGCGCTGCCCTGGGGCGAGATCGACTTCGACTTCATGAACCTGAACCAGGCCGCCCACGGCGACCGCGAGTTCGCGTACATCGAGACCCGGCTCGGCGTGCCGCGGACGACCGTCGTCGGGCACGTCTCGGATCCCGCGGTCGGCGAACGCGCCTCGGCGTGGGTCCGGGCCGCGGCCGCCCGCGCGGCGACGCGGTCGATGCGCCTCGCGCGCTTCGGCGACAACATGCGCTTCGTCGCCGTCACCGAGGGCGACAAGACCGAGGCCGAGCACGTCTTCGGCGTCCAGGTGAACACCTGGGGCGTCACCGAGCTCGCCGCCGCCGTCGACGCGGTGGGCGCCTCGGCGATCGACGCGCTCGTCGCGGAGTACGCGGACCGCTACGACGTCGCCGCGGACCTGCTGCCGGGCGGCGCGCGCGCCGAGTCGCTGCGCTACGGCGCCGCGGTCGAGGCCGGGCTGCGAACGCTCCTGGAGGACGGCGGCTTCTCGGCCTTCACGACGAACTTCGAGGACCTCGGCGCCCTCCGCCAGCTCCCCGGCCTCGCCGTGCAGCGCCTGCAGGCCGACGGCTACGGCTTCGGCGCGGAGGGCGACTGGAAGACCGCGGTGCTCGTCCGCGCGGCCGCCGTGATGGGCGCGGGCCTGCCCGGTGGCGCCTCGCTCATGGAGGACTACACGTACCACCTCGTGCCCGGCGAGGAGCTCATCCTCGGCGCGCACATGCTCGAGGTCGCCCCGTCGCTCACGACCGCGCGCCCGCGTCTCGACGCCCACCCGCTCGGCATCGGCGGCAAGGAGGACCCGGTCCGCCTCGTCTTCACGGCCGATCCGGGCCGCGCGCTCGTCGTCGCGCTCAGCGATCTCCGCGAGCGGTTCCGCCTCGTGGCGAACGCGGTCGAGCGCGTCCCGCTCCCGGCGCCCATGCCGAAGCTCCCGGTGGGCCACGCCGTCTGGCGCCCGCTCCCGGACTTCCGCACCTCGACGACCGCGTGGCTCACGGCCGGCGCCGCGCACCACACCGTCATGTCGACGCAGACGTCGCTCGACATGTGGCGCGACTTCGCGAGGATGTCCGGCGTCGAGCTGCTGACGATCGACGAGTCGACGACGATCGACGGCTTCGAGCGCGACCTCCGCGCGAACGCCGCCTACTACCGTCTCGCCCAGCCCCTCTGACCCGCGTCCCCTTCACCCGACCACCCGGACCGGGCGAGGGGCTAGGCGGCGGCGCTTGCCGCCTCCCCGGCCGGCTCGATGTAGAAGTTGTCGCGGAAGAGGCCGGTCGGGTCGGTGCGGCGCTTGAGCTCGCGGAGGCGCGCGAGGTGCTCGGGCGGGAAGGCCCGCTCGAGGACCTCCGGGCCGGTGCGCGTGTCGAAGCTCAGGTACATCCCGTCGAAGTGCCGCTCGAGCGGCGCCCAGGCCGCGTCGAGCCGCGGCGCGCTCGACCCGAGGGCGACGACGGAGAAGCCCGCGGCGCGGCCTGCGTAGGCGGTCGCATCCGCGGGCACGTCGGCGACGGCGCCGCCGACGGAGCGCACCTGGAAGAACGCGCTCGCGCCCGTCGCCAGCATCGCGACCGCGTCCGCGGCGAACGCCTCCGAGAGGTGGGCGACGAGGCCAGAACGGGCGACGGGCTCGCCGCGGCCCTGGTGCGGGAGGTCCTGGTACAGGATCCCCATGACCTGGTCGTAGGTCCCGACCGACACCTGCTGGTCGAGCAGCGGGCCGACGGTCGCGAAGGGCTGCAGGATCTCCAGGATGCGCTCAGGCTCGGCGGCGTCGACCGCGAGCATGACCTGCCCGACGGCCGGGCGGCCCGGCGAGGGGGCGCCGAGGATGAACTGGCCGCTCACCTCGCGCGGCGCCTGCTCCATGACCTCGCCGAAGCGCGCGATCCACGCGGCCGTGTCCGCGGCGTCGTAGGCGAACTGCGCGAAGCCGACCTCAGCGGTGCGCGCCGCCTCGAACTCGAAGGCGACGGCCACGCCGAAGTTGCCGCCGGCGCCGCGCATGGCCCAGAACAGCTCGGGCTCCTCCGAGGCGGTGGCCCGCACGATCGAGCCGTCGGCGAGCACGACCTCGACGGCGCGGAGGTGGTCGATCGTCAGCCCGTGCTCGCGCGCGAACCAGCCGATGCCGCCCGCGGTCGCGAGCCCGCCGACCCCGACGCCGCCGTAGTCGCCGGAGGTGATGGCGAGGCCGTGCGGGGCGAGGGTGCGGGCGACGTCGATCCAGCGGGCGCCCGGGCCGATCCGCACGAGCCCGGCGGCCTCGTCGAGCAGCTCGATCCCGTCGAGGCGCTCCAGGTCGATGACGATGCCGCCGTCGTTGGTCGAGCGGCCGCTGATGCCGTGGCCGCCGCTGCGGACGCCGAGCGGCACGTCCATGTGCCGCGCGGCGTATACGACGGCGTCCTGCACCTCCGCCGCGGAGCCGGGGCGGAGGATGAGGCCGGGGGAGCCTCCGCGCAGGTAGTTCGCCGAGGCGGCGGCGTGGGCCCGGTCGCCCGGCTCGATCGCCTCGGCGCGGAGCGAGGCCGGCACGTCCTCGTAGTCGATGCCGGGACGGCGCCTCGCGAGGGCGGCCGCGCCGCGGACGATGCCGTCCGTCCCGATCCCGGATGCCGCGCGGGCGCGTTCCACGCCCTCCCGGATCGCCGGCGCGACCTCGTCCATGAACCGCTGCATCGCGGCGGGCGCGTCGCCCATGACGATGAACACGCTGACGCCGTCCTCGACCGCCAGCCGCAGGAGCTCCGAGGCCGGCTCCTGTCCGGAGACGTTGAGCAGGCGGGCGACCTCCCGCGGGTCACGGCCGGCGGTCAGCGCCGCCTCGTCGATGAGCGCGTTCCCGTTCGCCACGTCGCCGGGCTGCAGATACGGGAGCGACGGTAGCCAGCCGTCCGCCTTGGCGCCGGTGAGCCGCAGCATGCGCGGCTTGTAGGCGCCGAGCCAGATGGGGATGTCGTGCGCGGGCGCGGGGCCGCGCTTCGCGCCGTCGACGCGGTAGTGCTCGCCGTGAACGCGCAGCGGGGTGCGCTCGCTCGCATCCCAGATGCCGCGGATCACGTCGATTGCCTCGTCGAGCGCGGTGACGTTCTCCCCGGCGGTGCGGTCGGGCGCGCCCATCGCGACGGCGGGTCCGCCGAAGGCGCCCGCGCCGAGCCCGAGCGCGACGCGGCCCCCGGTCAGCAGGTCGAGGCTCGCGGCGGAGCGGGCGAGGACGGCGGGCTGGCGCAGCGGCAGGTTGAGCACGTTCCCGCTCAGGCCGATGCGCTCGGTGCGCGCGGCGATGTAGCTGAGCAGCGTCCAGGTGTCGTGGAACGCCGCCTGGTAGGGGTGGTCCTGGAACGTCGCGAAGTCGTAGCCGAGCTCCTCGCTGCGCTGCGCGAGGGCGACCGCCTGCTGCGGCGGGCGGTTGACGGGGGTGATGAACGTCCCGAATCGGATCGGGTGGCCGTAGTCGGGCATGCTTCCAGCGTTCTCTCTGTCGGGGCCGGTGGCAAGTCGCTGATAAGTGACTTACAATGTGTAAGTGACCGTGGAGCATGTGCATTCCCGTCCCGCGAGCCCTCCCGGCCCCGCGGCGCCGAACGTCCCCGAGTGGTCGCAGATCGACGACGAGGCATGCCGTCGCTTCTCCGGCGCTCTCGAGTTCATCGGGCGGCGCTGGAGCGGGGCGATCATGCTCGCGCTCGCCCGCGGCGCGAGCCGCTTCGGGGAGATCCGCGCCGCCGTCCTCGGGCTCTCCGACCGGCTCCTCGCCGCGCGGCTCAAGGAGCTCGAGACGGCCGGGCTCGTCGAGCGCCGCGTCGAGCCGACGACCCCCGTCACCGTCCGCTACGGTCTGACGGCGAAGGGCTCGGCGCTCATGGCGGCGATCCAGCCGCTCGCCGAGTTCGGCGAGGTGTGGGGCGAGTGAGCGCGGAACGCGCCGGGACCGCGGCGGGCTTCCCGGCCGTCGTCGTCATGGGCGTCTCGGGATGCGGGAAGTCGACCATCGGGGAGCGGCTCGCCGGGGTGATCATCGGCGCGTTCATCGACGCCGACGACCTGCACCCCGCGGCGAACATCGCGAAGATGGCCTCCGGCGTCCCGCTCACGGACGAGGACCGCTGGCCGTGGCTCGACCGGGTGGCGAACGCGCTCGCGGAGACGAACGGCCCGGTCGTCGTCGCCTGCTCCGCGCTGCGGCGGGCCTACCGGGACCGGCTGCGCGCGGGGGCCGGCCGGCCGCTCGTCCTCGTGCACCTCGACGGCTCGCGCGAGCTGCTCGCGGAGCGGATGGGCGCACGGGCCGACCACTTCATGCCCTCGGCGCTGCTCGGCTCGCAGCTCGCGACGCTCGAGCCGCTCGAGGCGGACGAGGGCGGCATCGTGCTGGACGTGCGTCTGCCGGTGGCGGAGCTCGTGGCGCGGGCGGCTGCGGCGGTGGCGTAGCGAGGTCTCGATACTCCGTCGACTCGCTGCGCTCCCACAGGACTGTCCGACCCGCGGGTCGAAGGCCGCCGGAGACGGGGGAGTCCGTCCCCGGCGGCCTTCGTTCAGCCCTTGACGAGGATCTCGTCGAGCATCGTCCAGGCGGAGCCGCCGTCGATGGTCACGCGGACGTAGCGCGCCGTCGCGGAGATCCCGAGGAGGCGGTAGCTCTTGACCTGCAGGGCGTCCGTGACCGGCGGGGTCGTGATGGTGCCGCGCACCGTCCACGTGGTGCCGTTGGACGAGGTCTCGATCGTCACCGAGGGCGGCAGGAAGACGTAGTCGCCTCGCACCTGCAGCCACCCGGTCTCGACCATCCCGATCGATCGGCTCGTCCCCAGGTCCACGGTGAACGAATAGGCTCCGGGCGCGTTGCGCCCCTGCCATGCGGCGCCGTAGAGGGCGGACCCGCGCACGCCGTCCGTGAGCTCGGTGCCACCGGTGTCCGGATAGGAGGCGTTCGCGGCGACCGTCGACGTGTAGGCCTTCGAGCTCGACCAGGTATTCGAGTAGGAAGGCGCCGCGCCCGTGGTCGCGGACGCCGAGCTCGTCGCCGCGGATAGGTTGCCGGCGGCATCGAACGCCTTGATCGTGTAGCTGTAGGAGGTGGAGCCGTCGAGTTGCGAATCGGACCAGCCCGAGGCCGCCCCGTGCTTGATCGCCACGAGACTCCCGCCGCGGAAGATCTGATATCCGGCGATACCGACATTGTCGCCAGGGGCCGTCCAACTGAGATCGATCACCTGGGAGCCCGAGACGGTCGCGGCGAGCGATGTCGGAGTCCCCGGCGCGGAGGAGTCGAGGACGCCGTTGGCAAGGTAGTCGAGATAGGTCGCGTGATAGACCGCCGGCACGCTGAGCGGCGACTGGTAGTGGTCGTAGGCGAAGGCCCAGTGACCGTCGACGTACGCGGATACGGCGTCGAGGTCGGCGATCACGCCGCTGAGCGCCATCGGCTGCAGTCCGGAGGGACCGAAGACGAATGTCTCGGTGTCGGAGATGAGCTGCGTCGCCGGTCGGGCGGTGTCGATCGCATCGCGCGTCGCTGAGAACCAGTCGGCGAGGTCGCCGACCGCGGCGTGCCCGGCGCCGACGCCGTCCTGCAGAGCGATGACGTCGATCGCGGCGTCGCCGAGGATGGACTCCCACATCTCCTCCCAGGTCGCGGGAGGGATCGTGCCGCCGAGGCCGTCGTTGTAGAACGGTGCGACGACGACGGGCAGCCCCGGGGAGATCGTGTGCAGATGGTCGATCACGTCGCCGTAGAACGCGCCGAGGCGGTCCCACTGCGTCGAGGTCGGGAAGTTGAGGTTGTCGACCTCGAACGGGAGATACCAGCCGTCGAACGAGTCGTAGCCGCCGTACCAGTCGTACAGCTCGTCGGCCAGGTCTTTCGCGAACGAGGCCTCGTCATCGAGCCAGGCGAGGTCGGAGACGCCCTTCGTGAACCACTCCTGGTTCACCTGCAGGCCGACGATGACCGACTTGTCCCAGCTCTCCGCGTAGTCGAGCAGGCGGTCGATGACGTCGGTCGAAGTGCTCTGGGTGATCCCGGCGAGTCCTGAGTCGTAGATCGCGGTGCCCGTGCCGGAGTCGGCGGTCCACTGCAGGATGTGCGTGTCGATGCAGGCGTCGTCGAGATGCTCGAACTCGTCGTCGAGCTGGCCGTTCGTCCAGCCGTCGATGAGCGCCGGCTGGACGAAGGTGCCGCTGAGCCGTGGCTCGGTCTCGCAGGGATCCGCCGCGGAGGCGGCGGTCGCGGGGACCAGAACCCCGCCGGCGACGAGCGCCAGCGCAGTCGAGATCCGTGTCGTGCGGGCGATGCTCATGGGTAGCCCTCCAACTCATAGTTCGAGCTATGCTCGAGATTGGTACATTCCATTCGGGTTGGAGTAACCATAGAGCGACTGGGCTATCGAAGATAGTGTCCGGGTCAGAATTCCTATTGGACTAGGCCATTCACAGGGCGAGCGTCGTCTTGGCGAGCATCGCGGGACGGACCGGATCGAGACCGCGGGCGAGCGAGGCGTTCAGAGCGAGCGACTGGAACGGCACGATGTCCGCGATGAGCGCCAGCTCGGGTGCGAGTGAGGACGCCGGGGCGCCGACGACGCGGCCGCCCGCAGCGTGACGATCTGCAGATGCGCAGGTCTCCGGCGGCGCACGGCCTCGGCGATCGCCGGATCCGGCTCGATCGCAGGCAGTCGGCCCAGCATGACCGGCTGTTCGGCGATCTCGTGCCGCATCAGCTCGCCGGGGAGGGTCATCGGTTCTCTCCTTCGAATCGCACGTCGATCTCGAACCCGCGCGCCCAGGGCAGTGTCACGGCGGCGAGCTCCTCGCCGGGCAGGAGTTCCGAGATCGCGGCGCGCAATTCGACGGTGAGCACCTCCTCGGCGCGCGCGACGAGTTCCGGTTCCACCGGCTCGATGCGGTCGGCGAACAGGCTCGCGTAGCGCTGTCGCCGGATCCGGCCCTGGTACAGCGCATCGTCCACCAGGCGCCGGCGCAGCGCGCGCCGTCGGGCCATCTCGTCGAAGGAGCCGAGGCGTCGGCCGGCCACCGCCGCGAGGGCGGATGCGAGCGTGCTTCCGAGCGCGTTGCCGGCGGTGTTCCAGCCGCCATAGGCCTCGAGGCGATCGAGCGTCCCGTCGGCGGCGAGCGACTCGACGAGCGTCATGTCGCCGCCGTTGCCGTAGCGCAGATCGGCGAGCGCGACCGGCAAGCCGGAGGCGAGCGCCGTCTCGACCGTGCGGCGGGTCGCGTCGATGGCGGCGGGATCGGGGACCGGGTCGCCGCCGAAATGGTCGCCGCGCGCGGGGTCGGGCGTGTGTACGACGAGGGCGAGCTCGGCCTCGGACGGATGCTCGGCGGCCTCGGCTCCGACCGCAGCGAGCTGCCGCGCGATCGAATCCGTGAGCGGCACGTTCTCGTAGGACGGGACGAGCCGCATGCCCGAGGGATCGCCCGGCAGCACCAGGACGGCCGGGGCGTCGCCGGTCCCGTCCAGCAGCATCCGGGCGGTGAGCACCGCGCCGGTCTCGTCGGCGCCCGGATAGACGAGCACCTGGCGGCCGCCGCGCAGCTGCTGCCAGTATCCGATGATCGACTGCTCCGCAGATCCTGCCGACCAGGTCGCGGTGTCGTCGGCGGTCATGATGAGCGGGTCGAAGACCCCATCCCAGGCGAGTCCGAGGGCGCCGAGTCCGACGAGGTGGTTCCGCAGCCGGCGCCTGGCATAGTCGGCGCGGATCGAGTCGTCGAGCATCGGTTCGGGCGTTTGCGCGCCGCTCCACGAACGATGCACCGCGCCGCCGAGGGCATGCACCTCGCGTCCGGCCCAGGCCCAGTAGTCGGGCTCCTCGACCGCCGAATAGGAGTCGCTCGCGCGCATGATGACCGTGACCGCGGCGAGTCGCAGTGCCGGATGCATCGCCCGCAGGTCCCGGAGGATGTCGAGCCGCCCGAGCACCTCGCTCGGCGTGTCGTCGGAGGTCCGGGACGGGATGAGCCCGCCGTGCACGAGGGTCTCGATCGAGACGACTGCGACGTCGAGCTCTGACGCCGAGGCGTGCAGCCACGCTGCGATGCCGGCGACGTCGCCCGGCGTGCGGAAGCGCGGCAACAGCTCCGCCGGCGGCAGGCGCAGTCGCGCACCCGCGATCGCCGCGACGTCGCGGACGAGGCCGGTGTTCACCGGGCGCTCGTCGAGCGGGACGAGCGCGAGGCGCGGCGCGGGCGTCACTCGCCGTCCTGGCGCGAGCGGCGTCCGACCGACAGCTCGTAGGAGTACCGGTCGCCGCGGTAGAGGCTCTCCGCGAACTCGACCGCACGGCCGCGCTCGTCATAGCCCGTACGAGTCACGAGGAACGCGGGGCTGAAGGGCGGCACCTGCAGTTCGGCGGCGATCGCCGGCTCGAGCACGGTGACCTTGATCACCTGGTCGGCCCGTTCGAGCCGCAACGAGAACTGCTCGACGAGCACCCGGTACAGGGAGTCGTTGCCGAGCCGCTCGACCAGATTCGGGACGAGGGATTCCGGCAGGTACGAGTCCTCCACGCACATCGGGGCGTCGTCGGCGGTGCGCACGCGACGGATGTGCACCACCTGATCGGCGGGGCTGAGCCCGAGAGCGTAACCGATGCGGGCCCCGGCGGGCACGATCTCCGCGTGCACCGAGAGCGAGCCGGGGACGAGCCCCCGAGCTCGCATGTCCTCGGAGAAGGAGGTGAGCTCGAACGACTTCGTGATGGACTTCTCGCTCACGAACGTGCCCGCGCCCTGCACGCGATAGACGACGCCGTCGTTCTCCAGCTGATCGAGTGCGCGTCGTACCGTGAGGCGGCTGATGTCGAACTCGTCGGCGAGCTCGCGCTCCGTCGGAAGCTTCTCGTGCGGGCCGAGTCCGCCTTCGATGACCGCCTCGAGGTGACGGCGGACGACGTCGGCCTTCGTGACCTTGCCGGGGTTCGTGCTCATGCCCCCATCCTAGGGCATTTGGGACTTACCATTTCAGAACGTTCTGCTGCGAGTTGCTAGCAATCTCCTACGATGCGAGAAAATTGGTAGACATCTATTCATCGATGGTTCATACTATCGAGCACCTGCTACCTCATTCCATTGCTGATTGGAGCACACCATGATTCGCACGTCCCGAGGGCGGCGCCGGCTCGGCGTCGTCGTGGGCGCCCTCGCCGGGTCCGCCCTGGCGCTCGCCGGCTGTTCCGCGCCCGTGGCCTCCGGTCCCGAGCAGATCACCTTCTCCTACCTCTGGGGCGGTGCCGAGGCCGAGGCGATCGAGGCGATCATCGCCGACTTCAACGCCTCGCAAGACGAGGTCGAGGTCACCGGCATCTCGAGCCCCGACTTCCAGAAGCAGCTCACCTCGCTTTCGGCGAGCCAGGGCTCGTTCGACATCTCCGACCACTTCGGCAACGCGGTCGGGTCCTGGGCGTCGAAGGGCATCCTGGCCCCGCTCGACGAGCTGCTCGCGGCGAACGGCGTCGACCCGGCCGGGTTCGCGCCGGCGTCGATCGAGCAGCTCAGCTACGACGGGCAGATCTACTCGCTGCCGATCGCTGTGCACACCTTCCAGCTGCTCTACAACAAGACGCTGCTCGCCGAGGCCGGGGTCGAGGTCCCGACCACGATCGAGGAGCTCGAGACGGCGATCGCAGCCCTCACCAAGGTCGAGGCGGACGGCACCATCACCCAGCTCGGCCTCGGCGATCCCTCGCCGTCGACGACGATCACGACGCTCGGCTACGCCTTCGGCGGCGACTGGGACGCGGACGGCGCCCCGAGCCCGACCGATGCCGGTAACGTCCAGGCCCTCCAGTGGTACTACGACAACCTCGTCGCGCCGGTCGGAGCGGATCAGCTCGCCGCCTTCAAGTCGGGCCTCGGCGAGTACATGTCGCCGGAGGACCCGTTCTACACCGGCAAGTACGCGATGGTGATCGACGGCGAGTGGCGTGCGGTGAACATCCCGAGCACGGCGCCGGATCTCGACTGGGGCGTCACCTCGATCCCGTACGTGTCGACGGCGCTCGCCGACACGACGCAGCTGACGGTGAGCACGCTGTTCATCCCGGCGAACTCCGCCCACAAGGAGGCGGCGGCCAAGTTCCTCGCCTACCTGGTGAGCGACGAAGGCGCGACCGCGTTCAGCCTCGCGCTGGGGAACCTCCCGGCGAAGCTGTCCCTCGTGGGCAGCCCGGCGTACGACGACATCCCTGAGTTCTCCGTCTGGCTCGACGCGCTCGCGGGCGACAACGTGCACGCCCTGAGCAGCGCGCCGTACAGTGCCGAGTACTCGACGGATCTCGGCCTCGCCTTCGACGAGGTCCTCACCGGCGCCTCCACCCCGGAGGCCGCCCTGCAGAAGGTCGCCGACAACTCGTCCAACTACGCGACCGAGTGACGTCGATTTGATGCGCGGTATCACCGTCCGGCGACGCCAGGCCCTCACGGGCCTGGCGTTCGCCGCGCCGTTCCTCGTCGGGTTCAGCGTCTTCATCGCCTACCCGGTCGCGGCCTCCGGCTTCTACAGCTTCACCGACTTCAACCTCTTCCAGCCTCCGGAGTTCGTCGGCCTGGACAACTATGCGCGGATGGCCGATGACGAGCGGTTCTGGATCGCGCTGACGAACACGCTGCTGCTCACGGTCACCGGGGTGCCCCTGTCGATCATCATCGCGATCGCCGGCGCCCATCTGCTCAATCTCCCGGTCCGCGGCCAGCCGCTCTTCCGCGCCCTCGTGTACCTGCCCTCGATCGTCCCCATCGTCGTCGGCGGGTACCTCTGGCGGTGGCTGCTCAACACCGAGTACGGCTTCATCAACTATTTCCTCGGGCTGGTCGGGATCGATGGCCCGGGCTGGCTGGTCGAGCCGGAATGGACGAAGCCGGCGATCGTGCTCATGTCGCTCTGGACCGTCGGCGGAACGATGATCATCTACCTGGCGGCGCTCAAGGAGGTGCCGCGCGAGCTCTACGAGGCGGCAGCGCTGGACGGCGCCAACTGGTGGACGAAGTTCCGGCACATCACCTGGCCGACGCTCTCCCCGGTCACCCTCTTCCAGGTGATCGTCAACGTGATCGCCTATCTGCAGATCTTCACCCAGCCGTACCTGCTCGCCCAGACCCGGCTCAACGACGCCGGCGCGGGGCCGGGCCAGTCGATGCTCACCTACGCGATGTATCTCTTCCAGAACGCCTTCTCCTTCCTCAAGATGGGCTATGCGTCCGCCATGGCATGGGTGCTCTTCCTCATCACGCTCGCGATCACGATCGTGATCCTGGTCTCCTCGAGGAGGTGGGTGCACGATGGCTCTCGCTGACTCGATCGTGCGGCGCCGGCGCGGGCCGCGCTGGCTGCGCGGCTGGCGGATCGTCCCGGTCGCACTGCTCGCACTGGTGTTCGTCTTCCCATTCCTCGTGATGCTCTCGACGGCGTTCAAGGAGACGGGTGACATCTTCTCGGCGCCTCCGACCCTGCTGCCGACCACCTGGACCTTCGGCAACTTCGCCGAGGCGTTCGAGGACATCCCGTTCTGGCGCTATCTCGCGAACACGCTCTTCGTGAGCGGGCTGAGCGTGCTCGGGACCGTCCTGTCGTGTCCGCTCGTCGCCTACGCGCTCGCGAAGATCCGCTGGCGCGGCGCTCGCCCCCTGCTCATCATCGTGCTGCTCACGATGATGATGCCGCCGCAGGTCACCCTGATCCCGGTCTTCCTCATCTGGAACGGCCTCGGCGCGGTCGGCAGCTTCCTGCCGCTCATCGTGCCGGCGTTCCTCGGGACCCCGTTCCTCATCTTCATGATCCGTCAGTTCCTGCTCAGCGTCCCGAACGAGCTCATCGAGGCCGCCCGTATCGACGGCGCCTCCGAGTTCCGGACCTACTGGTCCATCGTTCTGCCGATCGCACGTCCTGCGATCGTGACGGCTGCGGTCTTCCAGTTCGTCTGGTCCTGGACGGACTTCCTCAACCCGCTCATCTACCTCGGCAACCCCGACCAGTACACGCTCTCGATCGGGCTGTACTCCTTCTTCGGCGAGAACGATGTCGCCTGGGGGCCGCTCATGGCCGCGTGTGTGCTCTTCACCCTGCCAGCGCTCGTGATCTTCCTCATCGGGCAGCGCTTCTTCATCGGCGGCATCAGTGCGGGGGCCCTGAAGTGAGCGTGCTCGATCTCATCGCCGGAGGGCTCGTCGTCTCCTGCCAGGCGCCGCGTCGTAGCCCGCTGCGGAATCCCGGCGTCATCGCCCAGATCGCCCAGGCCGCGGAGCTGGGGGGCGCCGTCGGCCTCCGAGTGAACGGACCCGACGACGTCGCCGCGGTCGCTGCGGCCACGAGCGGTCCGATCATCGGCCTGCACAAGGTGCCCGGCGGGCGCCGCGACGTCATCACGCCCGACGCGGAACTCGCCCGCGCGCTGCTCGAGGCCGGCGCCTCGATCGTCGCGGTCGAGGCGACCCGCGAGGTGCAGGATGATGGCCTCGTGCTGCTGCGCCGCATCCGATCGCTCGGCGCTCCGGTCATGGCGGACATTGCGAACCTCGAGGAGGGGCTGCGCGCCTGGGATGCCGGTGCCGAACTCGTCGGGACCACCCTCTCCGGGTACACCCTCGACACGATGCCGGCTCCGGACGGGCCGGACATCGAGCTGGTGGCGGCGCTCGCGGCAGAGGGCGTGCGGGTCGTCGCGGAGGGGCGCTACCGCTCGCCCGCGCAGGTGCGCGCCGCGTTCGATGCGGGCGCCTACGCGGTCGTCGTCGGCGGGGCGATCACCGACCCGCTCTCGACGACGGAGCGGTTCGCCGCTGCCGCTGGATTCCGTGCGTCGTGATGCGGGTCGTCGGCGTCGACATCGGCGGCACGAAGATCGCGGTCTCGACTGACGAGCCTCGAGCCGAGGCGCTCATCGCGCCCACGCCGCGCGGAGCTGAGGCCATCATCGCGGCGGTCCTCGAGCTGGTCCGGGACGCCGCTGGAGGCGAGCCCTTCGCCGGTGTCGGGGTCGGGACCGCTGGGACCGTGGACGCCACGGGTGCGATCGCCGCCGCCACCGACCTCATCCCAGGCTGGTCCGGGACGCCGCTCGCCGCTCGTCTCGCCGAGGAGCTGT
The DNA here is from genome assembly GCA_017744755.1 of Microbacteriaceae bacterium. Taxonomy (GTDB): domain Bacteria; phylum Actinomycetota; class Actinomycetes; order Actinomycetales; family Microbacteriaceae; genus 73-13. The sequence goes on along the minus strand of JAGIAU010000003.1, from coordinate 2,923 downwards.
CGGTCCCCGTCGTCGTGCTGAACGACGTGCATGCGGTCGCGCTCGGGGAGGCGGTCTCGGGTGCGGGGCGCGGCTTCGACCGCGTGCTCGTCGCTGCGACGGGGACAGGCCTCGGTGGAGCGTTCGTGCGTGACGGCGTGCTGGACGCCGGCTCGCATGGCGCTGCCGGCTCGCTCGGACACATCCCGCTTCCGGGGCTCGAGCGGATCTGCTCCTGCGGGCTGCCGGCGCACGCCGAGCCGTACGCGAGCGGGCCGGGAATGGAGCGCACATTCGCCGAGGCCGGCGGGTCGCGCATGGCGCTGCCCGCGATCGGGGAGCTGGCGCGCGCCGGCGATCGGCGGGCGATCGATGCGATCGCGTCCGGCGGGCAGGCGCTCGGCCGCGCGCTTTCGGTTGCGGCGACGATCGCCGACCCGGACGTCATCGTCGTCGGGGGCGGGCCCGCGTCGCTCGGCGAGCTGCTGCTCGGTCCCGCACGGGAGCGCTTCCGCGCCGAGGTGCCGTCACCGCCGCTGCGCCAGGTCCCCATCGTTCCGGCTGCGTTCGGACCTCATGCGGCGATCCACGGCGCCCAGGTGGCGATCCGCGGACGGCTCGCCATGCAGCTCACCCCAGGATCGCCTTCATCTGCCGCTGCACGGTGAGGATCGCGCGGACCGGGCTGATGCGTCCGAGCTTGTCGAGGCCCTTGGCGTCCTTGCCGATGAGCAGGCGCGGGGTGTTCCGCTCGATCGCCTCGACGACCTGGCGGCCGGCGTCCTGCGGCGTCGTGAGCGTGATGCCCTTCGGGGGCTTCGGCTGCGAGCCGTCCGACGGCGCCTTGCGGCCGCCGGGCGCCTCGACGCCGGAGTTGCCGGTGATGTTCGTGGAGACGCCGCCGGGGAAGACGACCGTGACGTGCACGTTCGTGCCCTGCAGCTCGGCGAAGAGGGTCTCCGTGAAGAGCTTCACCGCGGCCTTCGACGAGCCGTACGCGCCCTGGCCGGGGACGGGGACGAGCCCGCCCATCGATGAGAAGTCGAGGATGAGCGCCTCGGGGCGCGCCAGCAGGTCGGGGAGGAACGACTTCACGGCGTAGACCGTGCCCCAGTAGTTGATCCGGATGACCTTCTCGATCTCCTCGATCGTGAGCTCGGCGATCGGGGCGAAGCGGTGGATGATGCCCGCGATGTTGAGCAGGCCGTCGACCCGGCCGTGCGTCGCCTTGACGGCGTCCGGGAGGGCCTCGACGGCGGCGCGGTCGGTGACGTCGACGATATGCGTCGAGAGGCGGTCGCCGGCGTTCGCGAGCTGCGCGGTCTCGGCGAGGCCGGTCTCGCTGAGATCGAGCGCCGCGACTTCGGCGCCCTTGGCGAGCAGCTGGAGGACGACCTCGCGCGCGATGCCGTTGCCGCCGCCCGTGACGACGAAGACCTTGTCCTGGATCTGCATGGCTGCCCCTTCTCCCGTGCATCGCTGCGCGGGTTCCGGGCGGGAGTCTACCCATAAGTCAACGACGTTGACCAGGGTTATCCGGCCCGGACTCAGCGGAGCGGCGGGGTCAGGAGCCCCTGCAGCGCCGCACCGTACCGCGCCACCACGTCCTCGGGCTCCGCGGCGAGCAGCCCCTCGTCGCCGACGACCCACAGCGAGTAGAGCAGCCCGCCCGCGAGCGCCGCCGCGAGCCGCGCCCGCAGATCCGCGTCAGGCCCGGAGAGCCGTGCGCGCAGCGGCGCGACGAAGTCCGCCTCGTGCATCGCGCGCAGGCGGGAGCCCGTCTCCTCGCCCTCGCTCGCCCGCACCAGCGCGAGGAACACGCCCCGCACCTGGTCGTCCGGCTCCAGGAGGAAGCGCACGAAGTCCCTGCCGAGCGACTCCAACGGACCGTCGGTCAGCGGCTGCACGAGCGCGCCCGTCTCCAGGCAGTCGAGGAACAGCCGCTCCTTCGACCCGAAGTGCCGGATGACGAGCGCCGCGTCCGTCGTCGCGGCCGCCGCGATGTCGCGCACCGAGGTGCCCGCGTAGCCGTGCTCCTGGAAGAGCGTTCGCGCGGCCGAGCGGATCGCCGCGCGCGTCTGCTCGCCGGTCCGCCTCGCCACCCGGCCAGGCTACTCGCGGCCGCCCTCCGTAGACTGGCGGGGATGGAGAACGCGCTCGCCGACGCCCCCGCCCCGCCCCGCGGCCGGGTCCTGCTGGCGAGCCCCCGCGGCTACTGCGCCGGGGTCGACCGGGCCGTCGTCGCCGTCGAGAAGGCGCTCGAGCTGCACGGCGCGCCCGTCTACGTGCGCAAGCAGATCGTGCACAACATCCACGTGGTCCGCACCCTCGAGGCCGCCGGAGCGGTGTTCGTCGACGACGTCGCGGAGGTGCCGGAGGGCGCGCGCGTGGTGTTCAGCGCGCACGGCGTGAGTCCCGCCGTCGTCGAGGGCGCCGCGGCCCGGCATCTGCAGACGATCGACGCGACCTGCCCGCTCGTGACGAAGGTGCACCGCGAGGCGACGCGCTTCGCCCGCGACGACTTCCAGATCCTGCTCATCGGTCATGCCGGCCACGAGGAGGTCGAGGGCACGATGGGTCACGCGCCCGAGCGCACCATCCTCGTCAACGACCCGGACGCCGCCGACACCGTCGAGGTCGCCGATCCGACGAAGCTCGTCTGGCTGTCGCAGACGACGCTCTCCGTCGACGAGACGATGGAGACGGTCCGCCGCCTGCGCGCGCGGTTCCCCGAGCTGCAGGACCCGCCGAGCGACGACATCTGCTACGCGACGCAGAACCGCCAGGTCGCCGTCAAGAAGATCGCCCCGGACTCGGACCTCGTCATCGTGGTCGGGTCCAAGAACTCCTCGAACACGGTCCGGCTCGTCGATGTCGCGCTCGCGACCGGCGCCGGCGCCGCCCACCGCGTCGACTACGCCGCCGAGATCGACGAGGCCTGGCT
>JAGIAU010000039.1:7848-13067 GCA_017744755.1 Microbacteriaceae bacterium | reverse complement strand
GACAGCACCGAGGAGGAGACGGCCCGCCTGCGCTTCATGGAGCAGGCCCTGCACGAGCGGGTCATCGGCCAGGAGGAGGCCATCTCGGTCCTCTCCAAGTCGATCCGCCGCACCCGCGCCGGCCTCAAGGACCCGAAGCGCCCCGGCGGCTCGTTCATCTTCGCCGGCCCCACCGGCGTCGGGAAGACCGAGCTCGCGAAGGCGCTCGCGGAGTTCCTCTTCGACGACGAGGACGCCCTCATCACGCTCGACATGTCGGAGTACGGCGAGAAGCACACCGCGTCCCGTCTGTTCGGCGCCCCTCCCGGCTTCGTCGGCTTCGAGGAGGGCGGCCAGCTCACCGAGAAGGTGCGCCGCAAGCCGTTCTCCGTCGTGCTCTTCGACGAGATCGAGAAGGCGCACCCGGACATCTTCAACTCGCTCCTGCAGATCCTCGAGGAGGGCCGCCTCACCGACGGCCAGGGCCGCGTCGTGGACTTCAAGAACACGATCATCATCATGACGACGAACCTCGGCACGAAGGACATCACGAACGGTCCCGTCGGCTTCCAGGCCTCGGGGAACGCGCAGAACGACTACGAGCGGATGAGCGGCAAGGTCAAGGAGGAGCTGAAGAAGAACTTCCGCCCCGAGTTCCTCAACCGCGTCGACGAGATCATCGTCTTCCCGCACCTCAGCCACGAGGAGCTGCTCCAGGTCGTCGACCTCTTCATCAAGCGCCTCCGCGACCGCCTCTACGAGCGCGACATGTCGATCGAGGTCAGCCCCGCCGCGAAGGAGCGCCTCGCCGAGATCGGCTGGGACCCGGCGCTCGGCGCCCGGCCGCTGCGCCGCGCGGTGCAGCACGAGGTGGAGGACGCGATGAGCGAGAAGATCCTCTACGGCGAGTTCAAGAACGGCGACCACATCACGGTCGACTTCGCCGGCGGCGAGTTCACGTTCGCGGCGGCTCCGCGCGGCGGCGGCTCCGCCCCGGCCGCGGAGTCGGTGCCCGCGGAGGTCTGAGCGCCCGCCGGATCCGGATCGGCGGAACGCGCCCGGTTGCGTTCGAGCGCACCGGGCGCGTTCGGCGTCCGGTGCGGCAGAACGCTCAGCCGCGCTCCCCGCCCGCCCGCTTCGCCTCCTCGTAGGCGCGGACGGCGGCATCGGCGTGCTCATCGATCGTCCGGCGCAGCCGGCGCTCCAGCAGCGCCGCATCGTCGTCCGGCCCGATGTGCTCGGCGAGCCGCGCGCGGATGACGACGTAACCGATCTCGTAGGCGTGCCGGATCGCCTCGGGCGTCAGCCGCGCGGAGGGCGTCGACCGCGTCCGCCATGCGGATCACCGTAGCAACACTCCCGTCGGGCGGACTCGCCCGTGCGGCGCGATCCCGGGCTTCCACGGTCCGGCTCAGCCGAGCCGCCCCTTCGCGGCGCGGTACTCCGCCGCCGCCGACTCGCTCGCCCTCGCGTACGCCTCGTCGAGGCGCGCGAGCGCGAGCCTCACGTCCTCGCCGTCGCCCGCGAGCTCCCGCAGCCGCTCCGCGAACCGTTCCTTCGCGATCCGGAACGCGCCGCGGATCGCCTCCAGCGGCAGATCGGTCCCGAGCGCGAGGCCGAGGCCGGCGCTCCTCGCCGCGGTCATGGAGGTGGGGAGGCCGCGGAGCACGTTCAGGACCTCGTCCGCGTTCTGCCGGACGAACGCGCCGAGCATGGACCGGGTGCGCTCGTCCACGTCGAACGCCGGGATCGCCTCGGCGATCCGTGCCGCCACCTCGGCGCCGAGCGGCTCGATCTCGGCGGCGAGCCGCTCGGCGCCGCCGCCCGCCTCGCCGCTGCCCTCCGGCGTGTGCTCCACCCCGCCACGATAGCCGGGACGATCCTCCGGCCGCCCCGGTATCGTGAGCCCGTGACGATCACCGATGCTCCGTCCGCCGCCCCATCGCCCGCCGAGCTCGACGCCGACCTCGCCGAGCTCCGGGCGGGCTCCGCGCGCTGGGCGGCGCTGTCCCTCGTCGAGCGGGCGCGGCTCCTCGTCGACGCCTGCACCGCGACCGGCCGCGTCGCGCGGGAGTGGGCGGATGCCGCCGCGACCGCGAAGGGCGTCGATCCCGGCTCGTCGCTCGCCGGCGAGGAGTGGCTGACCGGCCCCTACGGGACGCTCGACGCGCTCGACGCGTACGCGACGAGTCTCATCGGGCTGGCGAGGCACGGGACGACGCTGACCGGTGCGAGGTTCGTGCGCGCACCGGGCGGCCGCATCGCCGTCCGCGTGCTGCCGGAGGGCTTGCAGCAGTGGGTGCTGTTCCACGGATTCCAGGCCGACGTCTGGATGCGACCCGGGACGACCGAGGCCGACGTCCGCGCCGCGGCCGGGCTCGGCGCGAGAACGCCCGGGCAGGACGGCGGCGTCGCGCTCATCCTCGGCGCGGGCAACATCACCTCGATCGGCCCGCTCGATCTGCTCTACGAGCTCGTTGCGCACAACCGCGCGGGCCTCCTCAAGCTCAACCCGACCTTCGACGCGCTGCTGCCGGTCTACCGCGCCGCGTTCGCCCCGCTCGTCGAGCTCGGCGTCGCCCGCATCGTCACGGGCGACGGCGCCGTCGGCGCCTACCTCACGCAGCACGACGGGGTCGACAAGGTGCACATCACCGGATCGGCTGCCACGCACGACCGCATCGTCTGGGGTGACGGCGAGGAGGCCGCCCGCCGTCGCGCGGCCGGCGAGCCGCGGCTCGCGAAGCCGATCACGAGCGAGCTCGGCGGCGTCGCGCCCGTCATCGTCGTCCCGGGCCGCTGGTCGCGGGCGGACCTCCGCTACCAGGCGCAGCACGTCGCGACGATGCGCCTGCACAATGCGGGGCACAACTGCATCGCCGCGCAGGACCTCGTGGTGTCGGGGGACTGGGAGCAGAAGGACGCGTTCCTCGCCGAGCTCCGCGCGGTCCTGCGGGAGATCGCGCCGCGCGCGCCCTGGTATCCAGGCAGCGCCGCGAAGGTCGCCGCCGCGCGCGCCGACCACGCCGGGGCGCTCGAGCTCGGCGATCGGCTGCTCGTCGACGCCGCCGCCGGATCGGGCGACGAGCTGTTCCGCACGGAGTACTTCGCGCCCGTGCTCGGCGTGACCGAGCTCCCGGGCACGGGTCTCGACTTCCTCCGCCGCGCCGTCGCCTTCGCGAACGACGAGCTCGAAGGCACCCTCGGCGCGAACGTCCTCATCGCGCCCGCCGAGCGCCGCGCCCTCGGCAGCGCATTCGGCGACGCCATCGCCGAGCTGCGCTACGGCACGATCGCGGTGAACGCCTGGACCGGCGTCGGCTTCGGCTTCGCCCGCGGCGTCTGGGGCGGCTTCCCCGGTCATACGCTCGAGGACGTCGGCAGCGGCATCGGCGTGGTGCACAACGCGCATCTCCTCGCCGACCCGGAGCGCATGGTCGTCACGGGACCGTTCCGGCCGTTCCCGAGGTCGATCGCGGGCGGCGAGCTCGCCCTCTTCCCGACCCCGCCGTGGTTCGTGACGAACCGGGGCGCGCTCGAGACCGCTCGCCGTCTCACCGCCTACGCCGCCGCGCCGAGCTGGGGACGACTGCTGCGAACGCTCCTCGCCGCGTTCCGCCGCCCCTGACCCCGGGTAGCCTTTCCCCTCGTGATCTTCACCGTCCGCCGCGCCCGCACCGCCGACGTCCCGGCGCTCCGCGCGATCGCCGCGCCGCTCGTCGAGCGTCGCATCCTGCTCGGCAAGGAGTGGGTCGAGTCCTACGCCGCGGTCCCCGAGTTCCGTGTCGCGGAGGACGAGCACGGCCGGCTCATCGGCTTCGGCGCGCTGCACGTCATCTGGTCGGATCTGGGGGAGATCCGGACGCTCGCCGTTGCGGACGACTGGCGCGGTCGCGGCGTCGGGCACGCCCTGCTCGCGGCGCTTGAGGACGACGCACGGGAGTACGGGCTGACACGGCTGTTCTGCCTCACGTTCGAGGTCGAATTCTTCAGCCGGAACGGCTTCGCCGACATGGGCGCGGAGACCGTCGACCCGGAGATCTACGCCGAGCTCGTCCGCTCCAGCGACGAGGGCGTCGCGGAGTTCCTCGACCTCGCCCGCGTGAAGCCGAACACCCTCGGCAACACCCGGATGATCAAGCATCTCGGCGACGCGCGCTGAGCGCACCCTGGGCGTCGCGCGCAACGCCGAGCGGAACGCCGGGCCGCATCGTCGTGCCGACATACCCTGGGCCGCATGTCGAGCGTCGTGCGTCCGCGGGGACCTCTGCCCCCACAGGTCTACTGGCGTCGTCGACTGGTGGTGCTCGGGATCCTCGCCGTGATCGTCCTGATCCTCGTCATCGTCTTCTGGCCGCGCGGCGGCGGCGCGCCGGCGCCGGGCCCGACGGGCACGGACGACACCTCCCTCTCGCCGACCGACGGCGCGACGCCGAGCCCGACGACTACGGCGGGCGGCGCCTGCGACCCGAGCCGCGTCACCATCACGGCCGACACGGACAAGAACGAGTACGCGGCAGGGGAGCTCCCGCAGCTGTGGTTCACCCTCGAGAACAAGACCTCGCAGCCCTGCTCGATCCTGATCGGCGACACCGACATGGTGTACGCGATCACGAGCCCGAGCGGCTCCGGCGACGAGCAGTACTGGTCGACCGCCGACTGCGCGAAGACGGAGCAGCCTGCCCCGGTCGCCGTCACGCTGAAGCCCGGGGTGCCCGTCCCGAGCGACAAGATCTCCTGGCCGCGGACCCGCTCGACGCCGGGCGACTGCGCGGCGACCGAGCCCCTCGTCGGCGCCGAGGGCGCGAGCTTCGACTTCTCGGTCTCCGTCGCAGGGCTCTCCGCGACGAAGCGCTTCTACCTCTACTGACGACCGCCCCCCTCGAAGGACCCGCGGGTCGAGCAGCCGCCGGAGGCGGCGTATCGAGGCCTCGTGACGAGATACTGGTCGCATGCCCGGCCACCATCCCGAGTCGCTCGTCCTCCTGAACCGCCCGTCCGCCCAGGCGCCGGCCTCGCAGCCGGCCTGATCAAAACCGCCGGTCGGCCGCCGCCGCCCGCTGGACTGCGTCGTCGCGGCGACTATATCACGGCGGCGTGATCGCCTAGGACGGGCCTTGCGCAGGTCGCGGCGCCTGCCAGGCGCCCAACCGGCGCCGCGCCTGCCGCAAGTTGCGGCGTCACGTTCGTGGTTGGCAGGAGTCGTTGTTGTTGGTTGCGCCCAGGGCCGCATCGCCGTC
>JAGIAU010000039.1:0-7838 GCA_017744755.1 Microbacteriaceae bacterium | reverse complement strand
CCGCCCAGGCGCCGGCCCACGAGCCCGGCGCGCCCGCGTTCCGCCTCGTCGACCCCGGCGCCCCCGTCCTGAGCGCGCTCGACCACAGTGCCAACCGCGGCGACGGCGTGTTCGAGACGATCAGCGTCGGGCACGGTCGCCCGCAGTCGCTCGAGCACCATCTGCGCCGCTTCGAACGCTCCGCCGCGACGCTCGACCTTCCGGCCCCCGACCTCGACGCCTATCGCGCGGCGATCGCCACCGCCGTCGCCGCCCTGCCGGACGCGCCGGCGGCGTGGGCGAAGGCCGTGCTGAGCCGCGGGGTCGCGGGCGGCGACGCGCCGACCGGATGGGTCTACGCCACGCACTCGGGCGATTTCACCGCGGTGCGTCGTGACGGCGTCCGCGTCGTCCTGCTCGACCGCGGCCTCCGGCATGACGTCGAGCAGACCTCGCCATGGCTGCTGGCCGGGGCCAAGACGCTCTCCTATGCGGTCAACCTGGCCGCCCAGCGCGAGGCGCAGCGCCGCGGCGCGGACGACGTCGTCTTCGTCTCGAGCGACGGGTACGTCCTGGAGGGTCCGACCTCGAGCGTCCTCTACCTCGCGGACGGGGGCGTTTGGACCCCCGGCACGGGGCTCGGCATCCTCGACGGCACGACGCAGACGGCATTGTTCGACTTCTTCGCCGCGAGGGGCGTCGAGACGGGCTACCGCCTGGCGACGCCCGCGGATCTGGAGCGGGCGGATGCGATCTGGCTCGTCTCGAGCGTTCGCCATGCCGCGCCGGTTCGGGAGCTCGATGGCCGACCGGTCCGCGTGGACGGCGAGCTGACCGCGGCGATGAATGCGCATCTGGCATCCCTGACCGCCTGACGTCGAGCAGGCACGCCGCCTGACCAGGACTTCCGGACTGTATTCCGCGAGACTCCGGGGCTAGACTCCCCGATGTGGAGGGAGACGACGACTTCGGCGTGCCTGCCGGGTGGTACCCGGACCCGCTCGGCCTGCCCCAGCTGCGCTGGTGGGATGGGCAGTCGTGGACCGAGTTCACGTCCGAGGCGCAGGCCCCTGTCATGATGCAGCCGTCGCCCGCGCCCGAGCCGGCGATGACGACGAGCGCTCCCGCGGCGGCCTTCCCGTCCGCGACCGCGTCGGGCGCCGGCTACGCCGGGACCGCCTCCGATACCGACCCTGCGCCGGCCGTCGATCCGTTCCAGGTCGCGGCGCCCTTCGCGGAGCCGTTGCAGCCCGTGGTCGCCTCGTTCGCGGAGCCGGTGCAGCCGGTGCTCACGCCGGTCGTCCCGGCTGCCGCCGTGCCGGTGGTGCCGCCGGAGGTCGCCGCCGCCGAGGCGGTGGCTGCTGCGACGGTGAACGCGCTCCTCGGCGACGAGGCGTTCGTGTCGCGTCGGGAGCGCCGGGAGCACGAGCGCCGGCTGGCCGCGGAGGCCGAGGCGCAGGCGCAGGCGAGTCGACCCCGTGGCGTCGACCCGTTCGCCGCGCAGGCGCAGCAGCCCGCCGCGTACATCCAGCAGCCCGTCATACCCGAGGTCGCGCAGCCGGCTGCCTTCGCGCCGCAGCCCGTCGCAGAGCCCGTGCAGCCGGCGGCGTTCCAGCAGCCCGCCGCCTACGCGCAGCAGGCCGCTCCGGGCTTCGTCCCGCAGCCGGTGCAGCCCATCGCCTACGCGAGCGACCCGAACATCCCCATCCCGCCGATGCCGGCCTCCTACGTCGCCGAGCCGTCGCAGCCCGCGCAGCCGCTGCAGCCGGAGCCGTTCGCGCGCGAGCCGTACCATCCGGGCGCCCTCTTCGGGCATCCGCTCGTGGCCGACTCGAACGTGCCGCCGAGCGCTCCGTTCGGCGATGCCCGCTCCGACGCGCCGACCGCCTTCGCCGAGCCGCCGATCCCGGCGCAGCCCGCGGTCACATCCATGCCGCCCGTCCAGGTGCCGCTCGAGACGAGCGCGGGTGCGCTCTCCGCCCCGCTCGACCCGGCGCCGGTCCTCGGCAACGGTCTGCTCGCGATCGAGCCGGCGCTCTCGGAGATCCTCTCCGAGGCCGCGATGGCGCCGCGCCCTGCCACGGCGCCGATGAGCACGCATACCTCGGGCTTCGACCTCGGCGATCTCCTCGATCAGCCTCTGACGGCGGCGCCGGAGCCGGCCGCCGCGACGAGGAAGCCGACCTACACGCTCGCCGCGTGGGTCCTCGCGCTCTTCTCCCTCCTCCAGGTCGCCGTGGCCTACGGCGTCGTCGAGCTGCTGCACGAGGGCGGGAACCGGCCGATCATGATGGTCGTGTGGTTCGGCGGCCTGCTGCTCGCGGCGGCGCTTGCGAACTACGACCAGCTCCAGCTGAAGGCCGCCGGCCATGCCCGTCCCGCGACCGGATGGTGGGCGCTGCTCACGCCGTTGCCGTACCTCGTGGCCCGCTGGGTCCGTACCCGGCGCGAGACGAGGAAGGGGGAGATCCTCATCGTGATCTGGATCATCGCCTCGATCGCCGCCGCCGGCCTCGTCTACCTGATCCCCGAGCTGATCCTCTCCGCGAGCCCGGTCCCGGTCGAGTCGTGGACCCCGCTCGTCTCGCTCTGAGCGCGCTCAGGCGAACGCCCGCTGCAGCGCCGCGCCGACCGTCTCCTGACCGTCGTCGAGGAACCTCGCGAACCCCAGCCGTTGCGCCTCCGCCGCGCGCCTCGCGGCGGCCGGCGTCCTCCGCACCTCGCCCGCGAGACTGATCTCCCCGACCGCGGCGAGGTCCGGCGGCAGCGCGGTGTCCCGCGCCGCGCTCGCGACGGCGAGGGCGATCGCGAGGTCGGCGCCCGGCTCGACGAGCCGGATGCCGCCGACGGTCGACACGTAGACGTCGTGCGAGGACAGCGGCAGTCTCGCCCGCTTCTCCAGCACGGCGAGCAGCATCGCGACGCGGCCGGCGTCCAGCCCGCCGACGATGCGACGCGGGTTCGGCGCCTGCGTCGGCACGATGAGCGCCTGGATCTCGACGGGGATCGCGCGCCTGCCCTCGATCGCGATCGTGACGCAGGTGCCGCTCACCGGACCGCGGGAGCGAGACATGAAGAGCCCGCTCGGATCGCCGACCTCCGCGATCCCGTCGCCCGTCATCTCGAAGCAGCCGACCTCGTCGACCGGTCCGAAGCGGTTCTTCTGCGCGCGCACGAAGCGCAGCGCCGTCTGCCGGTCGCCGTCGAACTGCAGCACGACGTCGACGAGGTGCTCGAGCAGGCGCGGCCCGGCGATCTGGCCGTCCTTCGTCACGTGCCCGACGAGCAGCACCGGGAGCCCGCGCTCCTTCGCCATCCGGGTGATGGTCGCGGCGACCTCGCGCACCTGGGCGACGCCGCCGGCGAGGCCGTCGACGAGCGACGAGGAGACCGTCTGCACCGAGTCGAGGATGACGAGCTCCGGCGCCACCTCGTCGATCTGCCCGAGGATCGCGGCGAGGTCCGTCTCGGCCGCGAGGAAGAGCTCCTCGTGGAGCGCGCCCGTGCGCTCCGCCCGGAGCCGCACCTGGCCGGCGGACTCCTCCGCCGTGACGTAGAGCACGCGCCGTCCCTCCGCGGCAGCGCGCGAAGCGACCTCGAGCAGGAGCGTCGACTTGCCGACGCCCGGCTCTCCGGAGAGCAGGATCGCCGCGCCCGGCACGATCCCGCCGCCGAGCACGCGGTCGAACTCTCCGATCCCGGATGGCCAGTGCGCGGCGGGCGTCGTCTCGATCGAGGCGATCGGCCGCGCGGCGCGCGCGGCGGACGGTCGCACCGCGGCCGGCGCACGACCGCCCGCGGCGGGCGCCCCCGCCTCCTCGACCGTGTTCCACGCCTGGCATTCGCCGCACCGCCCGACCCACTTCGGGCTCGACCAGCCGCATTCGGTGCAGCGATACGTCGCGGTGATCCTGGCCATGCCGTCACCCTAGACGCGACGTCGGACATCGCCCCGGAACGCGACCGGCGCGACCCGGGCGGGGCCGCGCGGGCGCGTGCCGTGATGGGATCGCGAGGACGTTCACCGCCTCGCTCACCGGGGCGGTCGGCGTCGTGGAGCGACTCGCGAGGCTCAGGCCTCGCTCATCACCGGCTTCCACTCGCGCTCGCCGCGCGCCGCGAGCGCGGCGGCGCGAGCTGCGAGCTTCTCGTCCTGGATGCGCTGACCCTCCGCGAGGAACTCGTCCGAGACCTGCACGGACTCGATCCGGGAGACGCCGTGGTGCTTCGCGATGTAGTCGTCGAGCTGCGGACCCGACTCCCAGGAGGTGATGAGGCAGTAGCGCGGGTCCGGACCGGGGTGATAGGCCGCGTGCCAGAGGCGCTGCGTGTCGATGATGAGCTGCGCCCCCGCCGGGAGCGCGATGCGCACCTCGCCGTCGGGGTCGGTCCGGTTGTCGCGGAGGACGAAGAACGAGTCCTGGTCGTCCGACAGGTTGAAGAAGCCGCGGACGACCCAGCCGGTGCCCTCGGGGTTCAGGCGGTTGTTGTCGTCCTGGTGCAGGTTGTAGAGCGTCTCGCCGTAGGGGGTGGGCTGCAGCTCGATGACGCGGCAGCGGCCGACGTTCGAGCCGGGCTCGAGCGCGCGGCGCACGAGGTTCGGCGCCTTCGCGACCTGCGAGTCGATCCACAGGCCGTCCTTGTCGGTCCGCGGGTTCTCCCCGGTCCAGAACCCGCCGCACTCGACCGTGCCGGTCTTCGACGCGATGGGGGCGAAGCGGGTGTCGCCGCTCGACTTCCAGTCGACGTACTCCAGGTCGAGCCACTCCTTCGGATCGGCTGCCTGGTCGTAGCGGTCGAGGACGACGTACCCGGTCTCCTCGAGCGCGGCGGACTTGATGTAAGCCACGTGGGCCTCCTCGGTGTTCGGCGGGCGCGTACCGTTTTTCCATGCCCGACTGAGGGCAACCTTATCCGCGCCCCCCGTCCGGACGCTGGGCCTCCCGATGAACGGGACGTTTCGATCCGGTAGGATATTCGGCGGAAGTGTGTCAGAGCGGCCGAATGTGCGACACTCGAAATGTCGTGTGGGGCAACCCACCGGGGGTTCAAATCCCTCCACTTCCGCGTGATGAAGGCCCCGCCCGGACGGGGCCTTCGCCGTCTCGGCGCTCTAGGCTGGGCGGGTGGCAGCGAACGTCGAGGCGACCGCCGTCCGCACCGTCGACTGGCTCGCGAGCGTCGACTCGATCGCGATCCCCGTCTACCAGCGGCAATACCGCTGGGAGATCAGCAGCTGCGCGCAGCTCCTGGACGACATCCGCGCCGCCGCCGACGGCGATGAACGCGCGAGCCACTTCCTCGGCTCCATCCTCTCCGCCTCCGACGGGCGCGACGCCGGCGACCGCGATCTCATCCTCATCGACGGCCAGCAGCGCGTGACGACGCTGACGCTGCTCGTCGCCGCGCTCCGGCAGACGGTCGAGCGGGACGATCCGGGGCGCGCAGCCGAGCTCGCGCGCGCGATCGTCCACCCCTCGGATCCGAGCCGGACCCGCCTGCGTCCGCATCCCGCCTGGGCCGGCGTCTACGAGCGGGTCGTGCTCACGGGCGACACCGAGGACGCCGGCCGCTTCGGCGAGAATCTGACCTACTTCCGCAGCCAGATCCGCCCCGACGAGGTCGAGCGGGTATGGCGGGGGCTGGAACGCCTGGAGCACGTCGCGATCACACTGGGACCGGCGGCGAACGCGCAGCAGATCTTCGAGAGCCTGAACTCGACCGGTGCGCCCCTGCGGGATCACGAGCTCATCCACAATTACCTGCTCATGGGCCTCGGCCACGAGGACCAGCAGCGCGTCGAGCGCGAGCACTGGGTGCCGATCGAGCGCGCGACGGGCGCCGCGATCGGCGACTTCTTCCGCGACTACCTCGTCGCGCGGATGGGGCACGAGGGCCTGCGGACCGGACGCGCCGTCTACGACGACTTCTGCCGCGAGTTCCCCCGCCTCGGACCGGACGCGGTCGACGCCGTCCTCGCCGAGCTGCGTGAGTTCGCGGACGTCTACGGCCGCATCCTCGACCCCCGCCGCGTCGACGACGCCGAGGTCGCCGAGGCCCTCCGGGCGGTGAACGAGATCGACCGCGCCGCCTATCCGCTCGTCCTCCTCGCGGTGCATGACTGGCTGCACCGCGAGGCCCCGCGCGACCGGCTCCTCGCGACGCTGCGCCGCGTCCAGTCGCTCTGGCTGCGCCGCGAGCTCGTGGGCGTCCGAACGCGCCGGCTCGTCGGCCGGCTCGTCCGCTCGTGGCGCTCCGCGGCGACGGTCGCCGGGGACGCGCACGAGGCCGACGTCTTCGGCCGGATCACGCCGTCGGACCTGCGCTGTCGGCTCGCGGTGCGCTACCGGGAGCTGCCGCACGCGGACTACGTGCTGCGGCGGCTCGGGCTGGTCGGCGGCGCCGGCGACCCGGCGGCGCTCGGCGCCGCGTTCGTCGCCGCCTGGCCGCGCGACAGCGGCGTCCCGATCGACGACGACGACCTCACGCCGATCCTCGACGCGGAGCGGCGGCCGGGCTGGTACGCCGGCTGGCGCCAGGAGTTCGAGTACTGCGAGTTCCGCGGGGAGCACTGGGAGGTGTCCGACATCCAGCACCTCTTCCGTCGCGTCTTCCAGCGGCTGTGGACGGATCGCCCGGACGAGCTGCTCGCGTTCAGCGCCCGCCATCGCGGCCCCGTCTATGACGCTCCCGCCTGGCCGGGCGACTGGGCGGAGCTGCCCGCCATCGGCGGCGACGCCCGCTGGCTGTTCCAGGGCCTGGCCCCGCGCTTCCTCCTGGCCTGGACGCAGGAGCTGCTCGAGGAGCTGGGCCTCGCCGACGAGGTGCTCGTGAAGTACGCCTGGGGCATGGCCTAGGCGCGTCCCGGCGGTCCAGGGTCCAGAATGGCTCGCATGAGCCCCGTCGGCACCCCGGATCGCAACTCCAGCTGGCTGTCGGAGGAGGAGCTCGCCGAGTACCGGCGGCGCATCCCGCTCCTGTACGTCGAAGCGGTCCCGGTGCGCGTCGACGGCATGGGCCGCGTCACCGAGGTGGGCCTCCTGCTGCGGGGCACCGACGGCACGCTCACCCGCACGATCGTCTCCGGCCGGGTGCTGCACGGCGAGTCCGTCCGCGACGCGCTCTTCCGCCACCTGGAGAAGGATCTCGGGCCGATGGCCTTCCCGCAGCTGCCCGCGAGCCCCGTGCCGTTCCACGTGGCCGAGTACTTCCCATGGCCGACCGAGGGCGGCTTCCTCGACGTCCGCCAGCATGCCGTCGCGCTCGCCTACGTCGTCCCGGTCACCGGCACGTGCGAGCCCCGACAGGACGCGCTCGAGATCACCTGGCTGCGCCCCGCCGAGGCGGCCTCCGTCGAGGTCCTCACGGACATGGAGGGTGGCCGCGGCGCCCTGCTCAAGGCGGCGCTCGCGTCCGTCGGCGTGCTGCCCTGACCCCCGACGAAAGTCCCTCCGTCGCGGAGCCGGATATTGGATAGACTGCCCCCATAACGGGGGTGGCCGCCTGGGGGCGGTCACACGAGGCGACCGATCTGGGGGAGGTGCCGTCCTGATGATGCTTCGATTCCGGGAGCGCCTCTCGGAGCGCCTCCGCCGGGGCGCGATGGGCGACGGAGGCTTCTCGCTCGTCGAGGTCATCGTGGCGATCGTCATCCTCGGCATCGTGTCGCTGCTGGCGTCGCGGCTGCTCGTCGGGGCGATCTCAACGACGTCGAAGCTCGACCGCCAGCAGACGGCAGTCGCCATCGCGACGATGCAGATGGAGGCGGTTCGCGGCGCCGATGCGGCCCCGAACTCGAATGGCGTGAGCGCGCTCTTCGACGGCCGTCCACGCGATCAACAGCTGGCTCTGTTCAACAC
>JAGIAU010000038.1 GCA_017744755.1 Microbacteriaceae bacterium | reverse complement strand
GACCGCCTGATCGCTCACGGAGATCGTGACGACGGAGTCGATCGCGCTCGCGGCGACGGCGGTGACGGCGTTGACGCTCGTCGTGTCGTTGACGGTGATGGTCTGCGGCGAGACCGGGAGCGGGGCGCCGCTCGCCGAGCCGTCGGCGCGCAGCACGGCGAGGGCGGAGCCCGCACCGGCGGCGGCGCCGAACACCGCGCCGGCCGCGAGCGCGCCGACGACGGGGATCCAGGTGCGGCGGCGCGGCGTGGGAGCGGGCGCCGACACGGCGACGCGGACGACGTCGGGCTCCGCGGGGGCGGCGGGGGGCGCGCCGAGATAGGAGGAGGGGGCGCCGCTCGCCTCGGCGGTCGCCGCGGCCTCGGCGGAGGCCGGTGGCGCGACGGGCTGCTCGGCCTGCTCGGGAGCGTTCTGCTCCGGCTCGGACGCGGGGTGCTGGGTCTCGTTCATGTCCTGTCCCTTTCGACACCGGCAACGCTCCGGCGCCGACCTGGACATCGTATTTCCGGCGCCTGCGCGGTCCCTATGCCTGCGCAGTGCGTTCTCCATGCCGTAACGATGACGGGAGCGCGCCGCCGTCCGCGCGCCCCGGCTCTAGGCTCGGAGCGATGAACGACGTCCCCGGCGCATGGCGTCGCGCCGCGCTCGGCGCGGGGCTGCTCGACGCCGCCGGAGCCCCGCGGCTGACGATCTTCGCCGAGATGTCGGCGCTCGCCGCGGCCACCGGCGCCGTGAACCTCGGGCAGGGCTTCCCCGACGAGGACGGCCCGCCCGAGGTGCTCGAGGCGGCGCACACGGCGATCGACTCCGGATGGAACCAGTACCCGCCCGGCATCGGCGCGCCCGTCCTCCGCGAGGCCATCGCGACCCACCAGCAGCACTGGTACGGGGTGGCCGTCGACCCCACGACCGAGGTGCTCGTCACGGCCGGGGCGACGGAGGCGATCGCGGCGTCGATCCTCGCCCTCTGCGAGCCCGGCGACGAGATCGTCGTCGCCGAGCCCTACTACGACTCCTACGGCGCCATCGCGGCCCTCGCCGGCGCACGGCTCGTGACGGTGCCGGTCGCGCCGCCGTCGTTCCTCCCCGACCCTTCGGCGCTGTCGGCTGCCGTGACCGACCGCACCCGGCTCATCCTCGTCAACTCCCCGCACAACCCCTCCGGCGCCGTCTGGCCGCGAGAGCTGCTGACGCACGTCCTCGAGCTGGCGCACCGGCACGACGCGATCATCGTCACCGACGAGGTGTACGAGCATCTCGTATACGAGGGGCGGCATATACCGCTGTCGTCGCTGCCAGGGGGATGGGAACGGACTGTCACGATCTCCTCCGGCGGCAAGACGTTCTCCGTCACCGGCTGGAAGGTCGGCTGGGCGGTCGGGCCGGCGCCGCTGGTGCGCGCGATCACGGCGGTCAAGCAGTTCCTCACCTTCGTGAACGCCGGCCCGTTCCAGCCGGCGATCGCCGCCGGCCTCGGCCTGCCGGACGCCGTCTTCACGGGCGCGACCGGCGTGCTGCGGGAGAAGCGGGACCTGCTGTCCGCGGGCCTCGCCGCCGCGGGCTTCACGGTGTACCGTCCGTCGGCCGGGTACTTCGTCGTCGTCGACACGGCGCCGATCGGGGAGCCGGACGCCGCGGCCTTCGCGCGGCGGCTGCCCGGGCTCGCGGGGGTCGTCGGCATCCCGGTCTCCGCGCTCGTCTCCGAGGCGCACCGGGCGGAGTACGCCTCGCTGCTGCGGTTCGCGTTCTGCAAGCGCGTGCCGGTCATCGAGGAGGCCGTCGCGCGCCTCGCCGCGCTCGGCGGCTGAGCGGGGCGGAACGCGCCCGGGCGCGTCCCGATGCCGCTACTCCGAGACGCGGAAGCGGCGGAGGGCGAGCGAGGGGTTGACGCTGCGGACGTCGGCGATGCGGGAGGCCGAGACGGCGGCGACCGCGACGCCCTCCGCCTCGCCGAGCTGGGCGATCGGCACGCCCATCGGGTCGACGACGAGGCTCGTGCCGACCCCGACCGGGGGCGTGTGGTCCGCGCCGGCGACGTAGATCGTGTTCTCCAGCGCGCGGGCCGTGACGAGCGAGCGCCAATGGTGCTCCTTGAGCGGGCCCCGGACCCACTCCGCCGGGATGAGGACCACCTCGGCGCCCGCGTCGACGATCCGCCGGGTCACCTCGGGGAACCGCACGTCGTAGCAGGTCTGCAGCCCGACCGTGAGCCCGGCCCAGCCGAACACCTGCGGCGCCTCGATCGCGCCCGGCTCGATCCAGTCGGACTCGCGTCCGCCGAAGGCGTCGTAGAGGTGCAGCTTCCGGTGCCGCGCGACGAGGCCCGCGCCCGGGGCCACGGCGACGACCGTGTTGTGGATCCTGCCGGCCTCGGCGGCCCGCTCGATGAGTCCTGCGACGAGGTGCGCGCCGAGCTCGTCCGCGAGCGCCGACAGCGCGTCGACGAACGCGCCGTCGAGCGCCTCGGCATGCGCCGCCCAGCCGGGCCCCGGTTCGCCGTCGAAGAACTGCGAGTACTCCGGGAACACGATGAGCGAGGCCCCGCGCGCCACGGCATCGGCGGCGAGTCGGCGGATCGTGCCGAGGTTCGCGGCGGCATCGGCCCCCGGCGCGAACTGCGCGACGGCGAGCAGCGGATCCATGTCGAGCCCTCAGCGACCGGGTGCGACGGCGTCGCGAGCGGCGGCGAAGGCGGCGGGGAGCGCCGCCTCCACGCGGGCGAGCTCCGGATCGCCGTGGGTCGAGGAGAGGAACCAGGCCTCGAACACGCTCGGCGGCAGCGAGACCCCCGCCGAGAGCATCGAGGCGAAGAACGGGCCGTAGCGCCAGGCCTCCTGCGCCTTCGCGTCCTCGTAGTCGCGGATCGGGCCGAGCGCGCGCTCGCGGAACGCGATGGAGAACAGGCTGCCGGCGCGCGAGACGGTGATCGGCACGCCGACGTCCTCGGCCGCGGCCGTGACGGCGGCGACGAGCCGCGCCGCGGCGGCGTCGACCGCGGCGTACGCGGCCTCGTCGGCGAGGAGGAGCTGCGCGACGCCGGCCGTGACGGCGACGGGGTTCCCGGACAGCGTGCCGGCCTGATAGACCGGGCCGAGCGGGGCGAGCAGGTCCATGATCGCGGCGCGGCCGCCGACGGCGGCCAGCGGCAGGCCGCCGCCGATGACCTTGCCGTAGGTGACGAGGTCGGGGAGGTAGGTCTCCCCCGCGAGCTGCTGCAGGCCCCACCAGCCCGCCGGTCCCACGCGGAATCCGGTGAGCACCTCGTCGAGGATGAGCAGCGCGCCGTGGCGGTGGGCGACGTCGGCGAGGGCGGCGTTGAAGCCGGGCTCCGGGGCGAGCACGCCCGCGTTCGCCCCGGCGGCCTCCGCGATGACGGCGGCGATGCGGTCCGGATACGCGGCGAAGGCGGCCTCGACGGCGGCGAGGTCGTTGTACGGCAGCACGAGCGTCTGCGCGGCGATCGCCGCCGGCACGCCGGCCGAGCCCGGCAGTCCGAGGGTCGCGACGCCGGAGCCGGAGGCGGCGAGGAGGCCGTCGGAGTGGCCGTGGTAGTGGCCCGCGAACTTGATCAGCAGGTCCCGGCCCGTCGCGCCGCGCGCGAGGCGGATCGCCGTCATCGTCGCCTCCGTGCCCGTGGAGACGAGGCGGACGCGCTCGAGGAGCGCTCGTCCGCTCAGCGTCGTCCGGTCGACGATGAGGCGGGCGAGATCGGCCTCGCGCGGGCTCGACGCCCCGAAGCCGAGGCCGAGCGCCGCAGCCTCCTGGACGGCGGCGACGATGCGCGGGTGCGCATGCCCGAGCAGCGCGGGACCCCAGGCGCCGACGAGGTCGACGTATTCGGCGCCCTCGGCGTCGACGACGTACGGCCCGTGGCCGGACACCAGGAAGCGCGGCGTCCCGCCGACGGAGCCGAAGGCCCGGACGGGCGAGTTCACCCCGCCCGGGATGAGCCGCTTCGCCCGCTCGAAGTATTCGGCGTTCGACGGTCCCTTCGCACGAGCACCCATCAGAGCCTGCCCCTCAGAATCTTCCCTGGCCGAGCCATCCGGCGACCTCGGTCGCGTAGTACGTGAGCACCGCGTCGGCGCCGGCGCGGCGGATCGAGAGCAGCGTCTCGGCGATGGCGCGCTCCCGGTCGATCCAGCCGTTCGCGGCGGCGGCCTCCAGCATCGCGTACTCGCCGCTGATGTGATACGCCCACACCGGCACGTCGGAGATCGCCGCGACGTCGGCCAGGACGTCGAGGTACATCGTCGCGGGCTTCACCATCACGATGTCGGCGCCCTCGGCGAGGTCGAGCTGCGCCTCGCGGATGCCCTCGCGGCGGTTGGCCGCATCCTGCTGATACGTCCTCCGGTCGCCCTGCAACGAGGAGCCGACCGCCTCCCGGAAGGGCCCGTAGAACGCGCTCGCGTACTTGGCCGAGTAGCCGAGCAGCGCGACGTCGGTGCGTCCCGCCGCGTCGAGCGCGTCGCGGACGGCGGCGACCTGGCCGTCCATCATCCCGGAGAGGCCGAGCAGCTGCGATCCCGCCTCCGCCTGGGCGAGCGCCATGTCGCGGTAGCGCTCGAGCGAGGCGTCGTTGTCGACCCGGCCGTCGGCGTCGAGGACGCCGCAGTGGCCGTGGTCGGTGAACTCGTCGAGGCACAGGTCGGTCTGCACGACGAGCGCGTCGCCGGCCTCCTCGCGCGCGATCCGCGTCGCGACGTTGAGGATGCCGTCGGGGTCGTCGGCGCCGGAGCCGCGGGCGTCCTTCGCGGCGTCCTCCGGGACGCCGAACAGCATGACGCCGCCGAGGCCGGCCTCGGCCGCCTCGGCGAGCGCCGCGCGGAGCGAGTCGAGCGAGTGCTGGACGACGCCGGGCATGCTCGAGATGGGATTCGGCTCGCGCGCGCCCTCGCGGACGAACATCGGGAGCACGAGCTCAGCCGGGTGCAGCCGGGTCTCGGCGACGAGCCGGCGCCAGGCCGGGGTCGCGCGGAGGCGACGCGGGCGGACGACGGGGATCGGACCGGTCATGCCGTGGCTCCCTGAGCGAGTGCAACGAGTCGAAGGGTCATGCCTGGTCCCCTGAGCGGGCGGAGCGAGTCGAAGGGCCCCCGCGTTCGGCGGCGACGGCGGCGAGCGCGTCGACCATGGCGGCGCCGCTGCGGCCGTCGGCGACGGCGGCGATCCGCAGGCCCGCCGTCGCGGCCTCGCCCGCGGTGCGCGGCCCGATCGCGACGAGCGCGGTCGACTCGGGGATGGACGGGAACACGTCGGCGACCCTGGCCGCGACGCTGCCCGCGGTGACCAGGACGGCCTGGAACGCCCCCCGCGCGACCTCCTCCGCGACGCCCTCGGCGGGGGCGACCGGGACGGTGCGGTACGCGGTCACCTGCGCGACCTGCGCGCCGAGGGCGCCGAGGCCCTCGACGAGGGTCGCGTCGGCGAGCTCCGACTGCGGCAGCAGGACGCGCTCGCCCGGGCCGCCCGGCCACTCGAGGACGAGCCCGCGCGCCGAGGCCTCGACCGGCGTGAAGGCGACGGGCAGGCCGGCGTCGCGCGCCGCCTGGCCCGTGTGGCCGCCGACGACGGCGACGCGCGTCCCCTCGGGGACGGTCGCGCCGTGCCGGACGAGCGCCTCGACCGTCGTCGCGCTCGTCACGACGAGCCAGTCGAAGCGGCCGGCCGAGAGGTCGGCGAGCGCGGCGCCGAGGGCCGCGTCGTCCGCCGGCTCCTCGAAGGCGATGAGCGGGACCATGACGGGCTCCGCGCCGACCGCGCGCAGGCGCTCGGCGAGGTCGTCGCCCCAGGCGCCGCCGCGTGGGATGAGGACTCGCCAGCCGGTCAGTGCGTTCATCGGTCTCCTCCGACGGGTGCCAGCTCCGCCGCGCCGAGATCGAGCAGCTCCTGTGCGACGCGCCCCGCGAGCTCGCCCGCCGGATCCGCGGAGTCCTCCGGATACGCCGCGTGCGAGGCGGTGATCGAGTCGGAGCCGTCGAGCGCGTAGACCGTGGCGGTGAGGAAGAGCAGCCCGTCCTCGAGGAGCGCGGTCGCCGCGACCGGGGCGGCGCAGCCGGCCTCGAGCCGGGCGAGCACGCCGCGCTCGGCCGCGGCGGCGAGGCGGGTCGGCCTGTGGTCGAGCTTCGCCGCGCGACGGCGGACGTCGGCCGAGGCGTCGCGCCGGATCTCGAGGGCGAGCGCGCCCTGCGCCGGCGCGGTCGGCCACGAGGCGAGCTCGAGCAGCTCGCGCACCTCTCCCGTGCGACCGAGGCGGTCGAGCCCGGCGGCGGCGAGGACGACGCCGTCGAGACGGCGCTCGGGGTCGTCGCTCGTGAGGCGGCCGAGGCGGGTGTCGACGTTGCCGCGGATGGCGACGACGTCGAGGTCGGGGCGGGCCGCGAGCAGCTGGGCACGGCGCCGCGGCGAGCCGGTCCCGACGCGGGCACCGGGCGCGAGATCCGCGAGGCGAGGACCGGTCGAGCAGAACGCGTCCCGGGCGTCGGCGCGCTTCGGCACCGCGACGAGCTCGATGCCCTCGGCCGTCGCGGTCGGCAGGTCCTTGTACGAGTGCACGACGACGTCGACGTCGCCCGCGAGGAGCGCGTCGCGGAGATTGCTCACGAACACGCCCGCGCCGCCGAGCGAGGCGAGCGCCGTCGCCTGGTCCCGGTCGCCCTCGGAGGAGATCGTGACGATCTCGTGGTCGCCGAGGCGCGCGGCGATCTGCGCGGTCTGCGCGGTCGCGAGCGCGCTGGCGCGGGTGCCGATGCGGAGCCTGCTCATCGGCGCGCGCCCTTCGACTCGCCTACGGCTCGCTCAGGGAGCCAGTTCGACTCGCCTACGGCTCGCTCAGGGAGCCAGTGTGCGTTCACGGGACCAATCCTGCCGCGGCGGGCCGGAATCCGGCACGCACGTTCTCGCAGCAGGCGGGGCGGCACACGTCGAACCACGGCCCGAGACCGGTGACGTGCGGGCGATCCGCCGCCGGGGTGCCGTGCAGCCGCTCCTCGACGAGGTCGACGAGCCCGGCGACGAAGGCCGGGTCGACGCCCGGGGTCGGCGTGCGGACGGCGGCGAGCCCGAGCTCGCCGGCGGTCTCGAGCGCCTCCGTGTCGAGGTCCCAGAGCACCTCCATGTGGTCGCTCATGAAGCCGAGCGGCACGATGGCGACGGCGCGCTTCCCGACGGCGGGCAGCTCGGCGATCGCGTCGTTGATGTCGGGCTCGAGCCACGGCTGGCTCGGCGGGCCGGAGCGCGACTGGTAGACGAGCGACCAGTCCGTGTCCTCCGTGCCCGGGACGGCTGCGGCGAGCTGCGCCATGACGTATCCGGCGACGGCGAGGTGCTGCGCCGCGTAGGCGCCGCCGGGACCGAAGTCGCGGTCGCGCGGGCCGGAGCGCTCCGCATCCGAGCTCGGGACCGAATGCGTCGAGAAGAGGACCTGGACCTCGGAGGGCGCGATGCCGTCGGCGATGAACGCGCGGAGGGCGTTCTCCACCCCCGCGACGAAGGGGGCGACGAAGCCGGGGTGGTCGAAGAACTGCCGGACCTTGTCGATCGTGACGGCGCCGGCGAGGCCCGTCGACTCGAGCACGCGCGCGAAGTCCTCGCGGTACTGGCGGCAGGAGGAGAAGGAGGCGTAGGCGCTCGTCGCGAGCCCGAGGAGCTTCGTGTCCCCGGCGGCGGCCGCCTCCTGGACGGCGTCCTCCAGGTAGGGCGCCCAGTTCCGGTTGCCCCAGTAGACGGGGAGGTCGATGCCGCGCGCGGCGAGCTCCGCCTCGATGGCCGCCTTGAGCGCGCGGTTCTGGGCGTTGATCGGCGAGACGCCGCCGAAGTGGCGGTAGTGGTGCGCGACCTCCTCGAGCCGCTCGTCGGGGATGCCGCGGCCGCGCGTGACGTTCCGCAGGAAGGGGATGACGTCCTCCTGGCCCTCCGGTCCGCCGAAGCCGGCGAGCAGGATCGCGTCGTACGCGACCGGGACCTCGACATGCTCGGGGCCGTCGACCGCGGCCTCGCTCGCGAACGGCACCCGGCCGGTCGTGATCGTCACGCGAGCACCTCGTCGAGCTCCGCGAAGTCGATGAGCCGGCCCGTGAAGAACGGGATCTCCTCGCGCACGTGGCGCCGCGCCTCGGTGGCGCGCAGGTGGCGCATCAGGTCGACCAGGTCGACGAGCTCGTCGGCCTCGAGCGCGAGCAGCCACTCGTAGTCCCCGAGGGCGAACGACGCGACCGTGTTCGACTGCACCTGCGGGAAGTCGCGGCCCTTGCCGCCGTGGTCGCGCAGCATGGCGCCGCGCTCCGCCTCCGGCAGCAGGTACCACTCGTAGGAGCGGACGAAGGGGTAGACGGTGAGCCAGCGCTTCGGCGGCAGGCCGCGCATGAAGGCGGGCGAGTGGTCTTTCGCGAACTCGGCCTCGCGGTGCAGGCCCATCGCGTTCCAGCGCGGCTCGAGCGCGCTGAGCGGCGCGGAACGGCGCAGCTCCCGGTAGGCGGCCTGCAGCGCCTGCGGGTCCTCGCCGGTGAGCCAGAGCATGACGTCCGCGTCGGCGCGCATCGCCGACACGTCGTAGAGGCCGCGGAACGTGACGCCCTTGGCGAGCAGCCCGTGCGCGGCCTCGGCGAGCGGCGTGCGCGCCTGCTGGCCCTGCACGTCGGCGATGAACTGCTGCGTCGCGCTCGCGATGCGCTCGCCGAGGTTCGGCACCGGGCGGATCCGCTCGAACACCGCGTAGAGGGTGTAGCCGAGGCGCTCGCCTGTCGGTTCGGTCATGGTGCTCCCCTGTCGGTTCCGGTGCGGTCGCTGCCGCCGATGTGCTCGATGACGTCCTGTGCGAGCGCCCGCGCCCGCGGCACGATCGTCGCGAGCCCCGTCCCCGACGCCGCTTCGCCGGCGACGAGCGGCCCGTCGTCCGCCGGCGCGTGCGCCGCGAGCGTCCGCACCCAGCTCCGGACCGCGAGGTCCGTCAGCCGGATGTCGGCCGCTCCGGTGATCGCGCGGAGGTCGGCGAGCAGCGTGCGCTCGGGGTCCTCCGGCACCCCATCGTAGGAGCATCGGACGAGATGCCGCCCGGGACCGGCCGCCTCGCCGAGCCAGGCCCATTTGGCGCTGGAATGGGTGAACGCCCTCGCGCGGATCCCGGGCGCTCCCGACGCCACCAGCGCCCCGGTGCCGCGCGGCGCCTCGTCGAGCGCGGCGGACTCGACCGCGGCGATCGCGAGCACGATCCCCCGCGTCCGCACGGGCTCGGAGGCGATGCCGGGCGCGGCGACGACGACGCGGCCGCGGAGGCGCTCCCCAGTGGCGAGGGTGAGCGCGTTCCGCTGCGCGTCGACGACGCGGGCGCCCGCGCGGATCTCGCCGCGGTGCGCGACGACCTCCTCCACGAGCCGCTCGGCGAGGCGGTGCACGCCGCCGACGATGCCGCCGACCTGGGAGCCGGCCGGGGCGGAAGCACGCAGGTCCGCGACGGCGGCGGCGAGCGAGCCCGCTCGCCCGAGCGCGGCCGTCAGCCCCGGAGAGGCGGCCTCGACCGGCATGGCATCGGCGGCGGACGAGTGCACGCCGCGGACGACCGGGTCGACGAGCCGATCGAGGACCTTCCGGCCCATCCGGCGGCGGACGAGCTGCCCGAGGCTCCGGTACTTCGCGGGGCGGAGGAGGGGGATGACCTTGTCGAGTTCCGCGCGGAACGCGCCGCCCGTACCGAGCAGCGCGACGACGTCGGCCGCGAACGGCTCGGCCGGGATGCCCAGCACGCTCGCCGCGGGCAGCGGCGCCGCCCCGCCGTCGGCGCCGATCAGCCAGGCGGGCGAGTCGAGCGGGCTCGTCGTCTCGAGGCCGAGCTCCGCCGCGAGCTCGGCGACGGCCGGCGTGCGCGTCGCGAACGACTCCGCCCCCGCATCGACCGCGATGCCGCCGACGACGACCGGGGCGAGCTGGCCGCCCGTGCGCTCATCCGCCTCGAGGACCGTGACCGGAACGCCCTGGCGCGCGAGGTCGTAGGCGACGACGAGGCCGCCGACGCCCCCGCCGACCACGAGGACCGGCTCGGTCATCGGGAGTGCACGAGCTCGACGACGCGCGTCAGCACGTCGGGATCCGTCTCCGGGGGGACGCCGTGACCGAGGTTGACGATATGGGCGCGGGCCGCTCGCCCGCGCTCGAGGACATCCTCCACGTGCGCCTCGAGGATGCGCCACGGCGCGGCGAGGAGGGCGGGGTCGATGTTCCCCTGGAGCGTGACGTCGGGGCCGACGCGCTCCGCCGCGACGTCGAGCGGGATGCGCCAGTCGACGCCGACCGCGTCGACGCCCGCGCGGCCCATGAGGTCGAGCACCTCGCCGGAGCCGACGCCGAAGTGGATCATGGGGACGTCGGTGCCGCGCAGGTGGCTGAGCGCGCGCTGCGAGTGCGGGAGGACGCGCTTGAAGTAGTCGTTGCGGGACAGGGAGCCGACCCACGAGTCGAAGAGCTGGGCGGCGGAGGCGCCCGCTTCGACCTGGGCGCGGAGGAACTCGCCCGTGACGTCGGCGGCCCAGTTGAGGAGTCCGGCCCAGGCGTTCGGGTCGGCGTACATCATGGTCCGCGTGCGGAGCTGCTCGCGTGACGGGCCGCCCTCGACCAGGTAGGAGGCGAGGGTGTACGGCGCCCCGGCGAAGCCGATGAGCGGCGTCGCCCCGAGCTCCGCGACCGTGCGCGCGACCGCCTCACGGATCGGGGCGAGCGCCTCGGGGTCGATGGGCCGCAGCTTGAGGACGTCGGAGGCGGTGCGGATCGGCTCCGCGAGCACCGGGCCCTTGCCGGGCACGATGTCCACGTCGACGCCCGCGAGCTTGAGCGGCACGACGATGTCGCTGAAGAAGATGCCCGCGTCGACGCCGTGGCGCCGCACCGGCTGCAGCGTGATCTCGCTCGCGAGCTCCGGGTCGAGGCAGGCGGCGAGCATGTCCGTGCCGACGCGCAGCTCGCGGTACTCCGGGAGGCTCCGCCCCGCCTGCCGCATGAACCACACCGGGGTCCGCTCCGGCCGCTCGCCCCGGAGCGCGCGGACGAGCGGGGAGCCCGCCGTCCGGCCGTCGAGGAGCGGATGCGAGGCGGTGGACGTCACCCGTCCATTCTCCCGCACGGCGCCTGAGTCTCCTCGCGCCCGGAACGGCGCCGGGGCGCGGATCGAGATCCGGGGAGGAGGCCGCTCAGCCGAGCCCGCGGCCGTCCTCGTCGTCGTCGTCCTCCGCGAGGCCGTCGTCGTCGTAGCCGGCGTCGCCGTCGGCCGCCTCGCCGTCGACGGCCGGCATGTCCTGGCTGTCGAAGAGGCCGTCCGGCGAGTTCGGCTCGTCCCGGTCGTCGTCCGGGAGGTCCTCCGGCGCGAGATCGCCCTGCCCGTCGTCGCCCAGCGCGGCGACGACGGGGTCGTGGCCCTGCGAGTCCGGATGCGCGGCGTCGGGCGTCCCGAAGTCGCGCGCCTCATAGGCCTCGTGCTCCTCGGCCTCGAGGTCCTCGCGCGGGAGCGCCTCGGGCTCGCCGACCTCGCCGAAGTCGCGCAGCTCGGCCTCGGCGGCGGGGATCATGTCCGGGTCGTCGAGATCCTCCTCATGGACGATCCGCATCCCGAAGTCGTCGCCGGTCATGGCAGCCTCCGTCCGTTCGTGATGCCCCGAGGCTAGCTCCGCGACCCCCCGGCGGTCAGGGGATTGACGAACACGCCGACGCGGGGTTAGGACCTGCTTCCTATCGGCACCCAGGGGCGCTTCCGTACCATGGACGGGTGCTGATCTGCGTCTCCGTGTCGCACCGGACGACGGGGTTCGACCTCCTCGACCGGTTGTCGGCGGCGACCGCGGACGATGCCGCCGCGGAGCTGCTCGGGCGCGACACCGCGGGGGCCGTGCTGCTCTCCACGTGCAACCGGGTCGAGGCGTATGCGGACGTCGAGGCGGGCGCCGAGGCGCAGGCGACGGCCCGCATCGTGCGTCGCTTCGCCGCCGCCGCAGGGCTCTCCGCGGAGGAGTTCCAAGCGAACGCGATGGTCGCCTCCGGGCCCGAGGCGCTGCAGCATCTCTTCGCCGTGACCGCCGGTCTCGAGTCGCTCGCCGTGGGCGAGGACGAGATCGCGGGCCAGGTGCGCCGCGCCTACGACGCCGCGCGAGTCGCCGGGGCGACGACGCCGGCCCTCGACCGCGCGTTCCAGCGAGCCTCGAAGGTCTCCCGCGAGGTGCGGTCCGCGACGGAGCTCGGCCGTCAGGGACGCTCGCTCGTGCAGTTCGCCCTCGACCTGGCCGGCCACCGGGTGACGGACTGGCGGGCTGCGCGGGTGCTCGTGGTCGGCACCGGGAACTACGCCGCGACGACGATCGCGGGCCTCCGCGCCCTCGGCGTCGCCGACATCGCGGTGTACTCGAAGACGGGTCGGGCCGGGACCTTCGCCGCGAAGTACGGGGTGACCGCTCGAGGCGATCTCGCCGGGGCGATCGCCGCGGCCGAGGTCGTCATCACGTGCACGCGGGCCTACACCGTGGCCCCCGCCGACGTCCCCGCCGACGGCGCCCGCCGCCTCGTCATCGACCTCGGCATGCCGCGGAACGTCGAGCCCGGGGTCGGCGAGCTGCCCGGCATCGAGCTGCTCGACCTCCAGCTCATCGCGCTGCACGCCGACCTGCCCGAGCTCGCCCCGGCGACGCCGGAGGCGGCCGCCCGGCGCATCGTCCAGTCGGCGACCGGGCGGTTCACGGCGGAGCAGCTCGCGGCCCCCGCGATCGTCGCGCTGCGCCGCCACATCTTCGACGCCCTCGATGCCGAGATCGAGCGGGCCGAGAGCCGCGCGGCGACGCCCGAGGCGGCCGCCGCCGCCACGGAGGCGCTGCGCCACCTCGCCGGCGTGCTGCTGCACACCCCGTCGGAGCGGGCGCGCGACGCCGCGGCCGTCGGGGGCATCGCCGACTTCGAGGCGGCCCTCGCCGTCGTGTACGGCATCGACCCGAGCGCGCACGACGAGCACCGCGTCATGCCGCTGCACTTCGCCGACCTGATGCGCGAGGCCGAGGCGCAGGCGGCCGCTGCGGAGCAGGCGGCTCGGCGGGACGGCACGTCCGGCGACGCCGTGACGCGCTGACGGGGAACGCCCGTCCGCTCGCCGCCGCGAACCGCAGCAGCGCCCCCGCGCCGAGCGCCACCGCTCCGAGGCCGGCCCCGAGCCCCAGTCCCGGCCCTGTCTC
>JAGIAU010000037.1 GCA_017744755.1 Microbacteriaceae bacterium | reverse complement strand
ATTCTCGATGCCCGCCGCGTGGGCGGAGGCGACGGAGCGCATCGAGTTCGGGCCGCTCGTCGCGTGCAACACCTACCGGAACCCGGAGCTCCTCGCCGACATGGTCCGCACGATCGACCACATCAGCGCGAAGGGCGGCCGCGGCCGCGTCGTCCTCGGCATCGGCTCCGGCTGGTTCGAGCGGGACTATCAGGAGTACGGCTACGAGTTCGGCACGGCCGGCACGCGGCTCGACGCGCTCACGGAGGCGCTGCCGCGCATCGAGGCGCGCTTCGAGCGGCTGCATCCGAAGGCGACGCGCGACGTCCCCGTCCTGATCGGCGGCAAGGGGGAGCGCAAGACGCTGCGCCTCGTCGCCCGGCACGCCGACATCTGGCACTCCTTCGTGAGCCCCGACGAGTTCGGCCACAAGCTCGATGTCCTGAAGGGCTGGTGCGAGGAGATCGAGCGCGATGTCGCCGAGATCGAGCTGTCCGTCGGCCTGCAGGCCGTCTTCGGCTTCGACCGCGAGCTGCTCGACGCCTGGTACGGGCAAGGCGTCCGGCTCTTCACGATCGGCGCCGACGGCCCCGACTACGTGCCGAAGGACTTCGCGCGCTTCCTCGCCTGGCGCGACGAGAAGAACGGGTCGTAGCGGCGCGCGGGAGAACGCACCCCGCGCGTTCGGCATCCTGGACGCGGGCGTTCGCGGCCGGGCGCGGATTCTGGCAGAATGGTTCCTCGGTCCGCGCGGTCCGACCCTCTAATCAGATCACGCAGGCTCCACAGGACTTCGCCGTCGGGTGTGCACCCCACAGCCAGGCGCGCAGGCAAGAACGTTCCGAGCACTCGTGCTCGTTCATCCATCTGGAGAATCATGGCTGTCAAGATCCGACTCAAGCGCCTCGGCAAGATCCGCGCGCCCTACTACCGCATCGTCGTCGCCGACTCGCGCACCAAGCGCGACGGACGCGTCATCGAGGAGATCGGCAAGTACCACCCGACCGAGCACCCGTCCTTCATCGAGGTGAACTCGGAGCGCGCCCAGTACTGGCTCTCCGTCGGCGCGCAGCCGACCGAGCAGGTCGCCGCGATCCTCAAGCTCACGGGCGACTGGGGCCGGTTCAAGGGCGACAAGAACGCCGTCTCGACGGTGCAGACCGCGGAGACCAAGGCCGCGTTCGTCGCCGACGAGGCGAAGAAGCCGGTCCTGCGCCCGAAGACCGAGGTCAAGGTCGCGCCCGTCGTTGAGGAGGCGCCGGCCGCCGAGGAGGCCGCCGAGGCCGAGACCGCTGCCGAGGAGACCGCGGAGGCCGTCGAGGCCCCGGCCGCCGACGCCGCCGACGAGACGCCCGCCGAGGCCTGATCCTCGGATCGTCCACCCCATGACCCGCCTCTCCGACACCCTGACGCATCTCGTCAAGGGCATCGTCGACCACCCGGACGCCGTCGTCGTCGCCTCCTCGGGCTCGTCCCGCGGCGAGACGCTCGAGGTGCGCGTGCACCCCGACGACCTCGGCCGCGTGATCGGCCGGGGCGGTCGCACGGCGAAGGCGCTCCGCACGGTCGTGAGCGCCCTCGCCGACGGGGAGCGGGTCCGAGTCGACGTCGTCGACACCGACCGCTGACGTGGCCAGGCCCGAGCGTCCGCCCGGGACCGAGCTGCGTGTCGGTCGGCTGACGAAAGCGCATGGTCTCAAGGGCGCCATCAAGCTGGACCTGTACACGGACGACCCGGCGCGCCGCTTCGTGCCGGGGGCGACGTTCGCACTGCAGGTGCCGGAGGAGAGCCCCTGGCACGGCAAGCACCTCGAGCTCGCCGAGCTGAAGTGGTTCAACGGCGTGCCCGTCGCCTTCTTCGCCGGCGTCACCGACCGCACGGTCGCGGAGTCGCTCGTCAAGGCCGTGCTCTGGGTCGAGCTGGCCTCCGACGAGCCGCAGGAGGAGGACGCCTGGTACTACCACCAGCTCGTCGGTCTGCGGGTGGTGCGGGTGGTCGGTGCCGGGAGTCCGGAGAACGCGCCCGCACCGGTGCTCGGCACGGTCGCCCGGGTCGAGGAGTTCCCGGCGCAGGACCTGCTCGTCGTGGACACCGAGCGCGGCGAGGTCCTCGTCCCCTTCGTCAAGGCGATCGTCACGGCGGTCGACGTCCCGGGCGGCACGCTCACGGTCGACCCGCCCGGCGGTCTCTTCGACGACGCGAATGACTGATAGTCCCGCCTGCCGGCGGACGAGCCAGCCGCGACGGCCCACCGGGCCGTCGCCTGATTAGGCTGACTCGCGTGCGCATCGACGTCGTCACGATCTTCCCGGAGTTCTTCTCCGTCCTCGACGTGTCGCTCATCGGCAAGGCGCGCGAGGCGGGCGTGCTGGACGTGAACGCGCACGACCTGCGCGATTGGACGCACGACCGGCATCGAACGGTCGACGACACCCCGTACGGCGGCGGCGCCGGCATGGTCATGCGGCCCGAGCCCTGGGGCGAGGCGTTCGACGCGCTCATCCCGGCGGACGCTCCGGAGCCGGTCGTCCTGTTCATGACCCCCGCAGGCACGCCGTTCACGCAGGCGATCGCGCGTGAGCTCGCCCTCGAGCCGCATCTCGTCTTCGCCTGCGGTCGCTACGAGGGCATCGATCAGCGGGTCGTCGAGCACGCCGCGACCCGCGCCCGCGTGCTGGAGCTGAGCCTCGGCGACTACGTCCTGAACGGCGGCGAGGTCGCCGCGATGGCGATGATCGAGGCGATCGGCCGGCTCGTCCCCGGCGTCGTCGGCAACCCCGATTCGCTGGAGACCGAGTCCCACGAGGGCGACGGCCTCCTCGAGGCGCCGTCCTACACGAAGCCCGCCTCCTGGCGCGGCCTCGACGTCCCCGAGGTCCTGCTCTCCGGCCACCACGCGAAGATCGCGCAGTGGCGTCATGCGCAGCAGCTCGAGCGCACCGCCCGCGTCCGCCCGGACCTCCTGCCGCCCGCCTGAGGCGCGGTCAGCCGAGCAGCGAGACCGCGTTCGCGCCCTCGGTCAGGATGACCGGGCCGTCCTCGGTCACCGCGATCGTGTGCTCGATGTGCGCGGCGCGCGAGCCGTCGCGGGAGCGCAGCGTCCAGCCGTCCTCGTCCGTGTAGATGCGGTCGGTCGTCAGGCAGAACCACGGTTCGACCGCGAACACGAGCCCCGCCTTGAGCGGCCAGCCGCGACCCGGGCGTCCGTCGTTGGGCACGTGCAGGTCGCCGTGCATCTCGCGTCCGACGCTGTGGCCGCCGAAGTCCAGGTTGACCCGCAGCCGGTTGCGCTTGGCGACCTCGCCGATCGCGTGGCTCACGTCGCCCATCCTGTTCCCGACGACGGCCTTCGCGATCCCCGCGCGGAGCGCCTCCTCGGTGACGGCGATGAGCCGCTCGTCCTCGGGTCGCGGGGTGCCGACGATGAGGCTGACCGCGGCGTCCGCGACCCAGCCGTTCACGCTCGCCGCGAAGTCGAGAGTGAGCAGGTCGCCGTCCGCGAGCCGGTAGTCGTGGGGGAGTCCGTGCAGTGCGGCGTCGTTGACGGAGGTGCAGATGACCTTGCCGAACG
Source organism: Microbacteriaceae bacterium (assembly GCA_017744755.1). Classification (GTDB taxonomy): domain Bacteria; phylum Actinomycetota; class Actinomycetes; order Actinomycetales; family Microbacteriaceae; genus 73-13. The sequence goes on along the minus strand of JAGIAU010000037.1, from coordinate 10,055 downwards.
GCGATCCGCCGAACGACGGGTGGTAGTCGATGTAGCAGGACTCGGCGCCCTGCCGACGGATCATGTCGTGCGCGATCGCGTCGAGCTCGAGGAGGTTCACCCCGACCGCCGCCGCCGCCTTCGTCGCCTGCAGCACCTCGGCGACGAACGCGCCGGCGGCGCGCATCGCATCGATCTCGGCAGGGGTGCGCAGCTCGATCATGCCGACCAGCCTATTCGGAGCGGCGGAACGCGCCGGAGCGGGCGCGTGCTCCGATCCCGCCTCAGCGGGCTCCGGGCGCCTGCGGCTCGAGGATGCAGATGAGCAGGTCCTTGGCCGCCTCGATGAAGCGGCCGTCGCCCTCGCGCTCGCGGAGGAACGCGCGGCGGGTGACGGCGTCGGCGCATTCCATGGCGACCTGCGTCGCCATGGCGAGGGACTCGGTGCGCGCGAAGCCGTAGTGCACTGCGAGCAGGTCGTCGAGGTCCTTGCCGAGCTGCTCGTTGTTCGCGGACTCCCGGTTCGCGAACCGCAGCGCGACGACGTCGCCGAAGCGGACGACCCGGAACGCAGGCACGGTCTTCGCCATGTCGGCGTAGAGGTCGATGCAACGGGTCACGAACTCCTGCCACGTGCCCGGCACCTCGACGAGGATCTCGGAGGCGATGCGGGCGGCGAACTGGTCCCGGTTGCGCTCGGCGAGCGCGACGAGGACCGCATCGGCGTTGGGGAAGTAGCGGTAGACGACGCCGACCGACGAGCCCGAGCGCTCGGCGATGGCGCTCGTGGTCATCGCGGCGATGCCGAGGGCTTCGACCAGTTCGGCGGCAGCATCGAGCAGCGCGTCGACTCGCGCGTGCCCCCTCTGCTGTACCGGCGTCGTGCGGGATTCGAGCGCGGTGTCAGTGTTGGTGATCATGGTGTCCTCTCAGCAGACTAGCGCGTGACGACCCCCCGTTCGGGGTGAATCCGTTCGACGCGGCGTGCCGGGTATGGCAGAATGGATGACCGTGCCCGCGCAGGCTCTGCCGCAGGGGAGCTGGAACGCCGGGCGCACGCCATCGACTTCACGTCCGATTGCGTTCCGACCTGCGGCGGGCGCGGGAAGCAGAATCATCATGCAGCTCCTCGACAGCATCGATGCCGCCGGTCTCAAGAGCGACATCCCCGACTTCCGTCCCGGCGACACCGTCAAGGTGCACGTCAACATCACGGATGGCAACCGCTCCCGCATCCAGGTCTTCCAGGGCGTGGTGATCGGCCGCTCCGGCGAGGGCGTGCGCGAGACGTTCACGGTCCGCAAGGTGAGCTTCCAGGTCGGCGTCGAGCGCCTCTTCCCGCTGCACTCCCCGTCGATCGACCACATCGAGGTCGTCACGCGTGGTGATGTCCGCCGCGCGAAGCTGTACTACCTGCGCACGCTCCGCGGCAAGAAGGCGAAGATCAAGGAGAAGCGCGAGGGCTGAGCCCGGCGCGCCATAGCGACCTCGCGGCGTTTTCCATGCCGAGGTGACAGGCTAAGAACGTGAGCGACACGGAGCTGCCGGACACGCAGCCGGTGCATCGGCACGGTCGCAGATCCCCGGCCTGGGCGGTGTTCCTCCGGGATCTGCTCATCATCCTGGTCATCGCGTTCCTCGTCTCCTTCCTCCTGAAGACGTACCTGATCCGGTCGTTCTACATCCCGTCGTCCTCGATGGAGGCGACGCTGCAGATCAACGACCGCATCATCGTGAACGAGCTCGTGCCGAACGCGATGCCGCTGCAGTACGGCGACGTCGTCGTGTTCCGCGACCCGGGCGGCTGGCTCGGCCCGCAGCCGGAGCCGGAGTCGAACTGGTTCCTGGGTGCGCTCGACTGGCTCGGCTCGCTCATCGGCGTCACCGCCTCGGACTCGAACGATCACCTCATCAAGCGGCTCATCGGACTGCCAGGCGACCACGTGGTCTGCTGCACGCCGACCGGGCAGCTGACGGTCAACGGCGTGCCCCTCGACGAGCCCTACCTGCAGCTCGCGCAGGGGCAGGCATCGGCGCCCCGGCCCTTCGACGTCACCGTGCCGGACGGCTCGCTCTGGATGATGGGCGACAACCGCTGGAACTCGAAGGATTCGCTCGGCCACATCGACGACCCCGGGGGCGGCTTCGTGCCCGTCTCGACCGTCGTCGGCAAGGCGCTCGTGATCAGCTGGCCCATGCATCGCTGGCGGGTCCTCGACAACTATCCGCTGACCTTCGAGGGTGTCGCGGCGGCCCGTGCGACCGCCTCGGCCCCCGAGACGCCTGCAGCCGCCGCGGCCGTCACCGCGCCGTGAGCCCCGTCGTCGCCCCCACCCTCGACGTCGAGCGCGAGCTCGCCGCCGGTCTCCCGGCCGGCGGCCTCGTCATCGGCATGGACGAGGTCGGGCGGGGGGCTGTGGCGGGTCCCGTCGCGGTCGGCGTGGTCGCACTCGATCCGCTCGCGGTCGTCGTGCCCGACGGGCTGCGGGACTCCAAGCTCCTGAGCGAGCCGCGCCGCGAGGCGCTGCACCCGGTCGTCTCCGTGTGGGGGACCGCGCGCGCCGTCGGCCTCGCGTCCTCGGAGGAGGTCGACGCGTTCGGCATCGTCGTGGCGCTCGGCCTCGCGGGCGCGCGGGCGCTCGGGTCGCTGCGCGCGGAGGGCGTTCTCCTCGCCGCCTCGATCGTCCTGCTCGACGGCTCGCACGACTGGCTGAGCCGCGCGCTCGAGGAGCGGACCGCGGTGCGGACCCGGGTCAAGGCAGACCGCGACTGCGCGTCGGTGGCCGGGGCGAGCGTGCTGGCGAAGGTGCATAGGGACAGACTGATGGCGACCTCCGACATCGAGCACCCGGGCTACGGGTGGGCGAGGAACAAGGGGTACGGGGCGCCGGAGCACCTCGAGGCCGTGCGCACCGCGGGGCTGAGCCCGCTGCACCGGCGCAGCTTCCTCAGCCGCCTGGAGCCCGAGCCGGCTGGAGGCCCCGGACTCCGGAGCACCTAGACTGACCGGCATGGATGACGACGACTTCGAGGACTACGACCGGGAGGTCGAGCTCGCCCTCTATCGCGAGTACCGTGACGTCGTCGGGCAGTTCCGCTACGTCATCGAGACGGAGCGCCGGTTCTACCTCGCGAACGAGGTCGCGCTGGAGCGCAAGGACACCGAGCACGACTTCTACTTCGAGCTGACGATGCACGACGTATGGGTCTGGGACGTCTACCGTTCGGATCGCTTCGTGAAGTCGGTGCGCGTCCTGACGTTCAAGGACGTGAACATCGAGGAGCTGTCCGCCCGCGAGCTGGAGCTGCCCAAGGAGCTCGCGCTCGACGAGTGACGCGGCCGATGGTTCGTCCTCCACAGGTCGCTTCCTGAGAAAGCTATCCCCGATCAGGGGTTTCTCGTTCGCTTGATGTCCGTGGCCTGTGCCATCGTGCCCGCATGGCACGGAACATCGAACTCGGCAGGCGCGGCGAGCAGCTCGCCGCCGACTATCTGACGGCGGGCGGGCATCGCGTCCTCGACCGGAACTGGCGCTGCCCGCGCGGCGAGCTCGACCTCGTCACCCTCGACCGGGGACAGGTCGTCGCCGTCGAGGTGAAGACGCGGACCTCCCTCGACTTCGGGCACCCCTTCGAGGCGATCGATCGGCGGAAGCTCGAGCGGGTCTACCGGCTCGGCTGGGCCTGGTGCGCGGCCCACGAGCGCGCAGGGGCGGCGGTCCGAGTCGATGCCGTCGCCGTCGTCCTCGGGCGCCGGGGCGAGCGCGCCGTCATCGAGCACCTCGAGGGGGTGCGCTGATGCCGGTCGCGCGCACGAGCGCGATGGCGCTCATCGGGATGCACGGGGAGCTCGTCGACATCGAGGTCGATCAGGGGGACGGCATCCCGTACGTCAACCTGATCGGCCTTCCCGACGCCTCGCTCAACGAGGCGAAGGACCGGATCCGGTCGGCGACCGCCAATTCCGAGTGCCGGCTGCCGAGCAAGCGGTTCACCGTCAACCTGTCGCCCGCGGCGCTGCCGAAGCACGGCTCCGGCTTCGACCTCGGGATCGCGCTCGCCATGCTCGCCGCGGGCGGGATCGTCCGGCCCGAGTCGGTCGCGAGCGTGGTGCACATCGGCGAGCTCGGGCTGGACGGTCGCGTCCGCGCGGTTCCCGGGGTGCTCCCGGCCGTGCTCGCGGCTCAGCGGGCAGGGCGGACGACGATCATGGTGCCCGCCGTCGCGCGCCGGGAGGCCGAGCTCGTCGACGGCATCCGGGTCGTCCCGGTGCGATCGCTGCGGGAGGCGGCCATCTGGCACGGCGCCGATCTCGACCCGGACGACGAGACCGAGGAGGATCCCGCGGCCTCGGCCCCGGTGGACGAGTCGGAGCACCTGCCCGACCTCCAGGACGTCGTCGGGAACGAGGAGGCGGTTCAGGCGCTCGTGACCGCAGCAGCCGGGGGTCATCATCTCTTCCTGCTGGGACCGCCGGGTGCCGGCAAGACGATGCTGGCGATGCGGCTGCCCGGCATCCTCCCGCCGCTCGACATGGAGGCGGCGATCGAATGCGCCTCGGTGCGCTCGCTCAGCGGTCTGCCGGTCCTCGCGCTGCCGACGGTGCCGCCCTTCGAGGCGCCCCACCACACCGCCTCGGCGCCCGCGATCATCGGCGGCGGCACCGGGATCATCCGCCCGGGCGCGATCGCCCGCGCCGCCAATGGGATCCTCTTCCTCGACGAGTGCCCGGAGTTCAGCCGCGTGGCCCTCGATGCGCTCCGCCAGCCGCTCGAGTCCGGCGAGATCACGATTCAGCGGGCGAACGCCGTCGCCCGCTTCCCCGCGAACGTCCAGCTCGTCCTCGCGGCGAACCCGTGTCCGTGCGGGCGCCTCGGCGACGCGGAATGCGCCTGCACCCCGATGGCTCGCCGCCGCTATCTCGGCAGGCTCTCCGGTCCGCTGCTCGACCGGGTCGACATCCAGCTCACGGTACGGCGCATCACCGCGGTCGCGATGCGGGCCGCGGCCGACCGTGCCGGACGCCTGACCAGCTCGGCTGCCGCCGCGCGGGTGGTGAACGCCCGCGCGACCGCAGCCGAGCGGCTGCGCGGCACGCCCTGGCGGCGGAACGCCGACGTCGCCGGCGCGTGGCTCCGCGCCCGAGAGCACCGTCTGTCGCGATCGGCGACCGCTGACCTGGATCGAGCGCTCGAGAAGGGGAGGATCACGATGCGGGGCTACGACAAGGTCGTCCGGGTGGCCTGGACCGTGAGCGACCTGGACGGCAGGAGCTCGCCGGGGGCGACCGAGGTGTCGACCGCGCTCGGCTTCCGTACGGCGGTGGCGGCATGAAGCTCTTCGAGCTCGACGCGGAGATCGTCCGGGGGCTCGTCGCATCGGTTCGCGGCGTCGAGGACGACGACGGCGCACCGGAGTCCGAGGCGACCGCGGAGGCGTTCGCCCGGCTCGCATGGACGGTCCTCATCGAGCCCGCCGACCAGGTGGCGGGCCAGGTCATCGCCGGGCTCGGCGCACGAAGGGCGCTCGAGAGCGTCATCGCCGACGATCCCGGACCGGCGGTCGCGCTCCTGCTCGCCGACGGGGTGGCGAGACGGCGTGCGGAGCAGGTGGCGGGAGACGCGTTCGCGCGATGGCGGCCGCGAGTCGCGGCGCGTCCGGTCGTGCGCTCGATCGAGTACGCGGCGGAGCTCGGCCTCCGCGCGGCGCTCCCCGGCGATCCGGCGTGGCCGGAGGGGTTCGCGCTCCTCGGGCCTGCGGCACCCGTCGCCCTCTGGCTGCGCGGCGACCCGGCGCGTCTCCCGGCCCTCGCGGGTTCCGTCGCGATCGTCGGCGCCCGCGCGGCCACCGGCTACGGCGAGCACGTCGCGACCGAGCTCGCCGGCGGCATCGCCGAGCGCGACGTGCCCGTCGTCTCGGGCGGCGCCTACGGGATCGACGCTGCCGCGCATCGCTCCGCGCTCGCCGCCGACGGGCTGACCGCAGCATTCCTCGCGGGCGGCCTCGACCGCTACTACCCCGCGGGGAACGCGGACCTGTTGAGCCGCGTCGGCGACACGGGACTGCTCATCGCCGAGGTGCCTCCGGGCGTGCCGCCCACTCGCGTGCGCTTTCTCACCCGGAACCGGCTCCTCGCGGCGGTGAGCGATGCCACCGTCGTGGTGGAGGCGGGCCTGCGCTCCGGGTCGCTCAACACCGCGCACCACGCGTTCACGATCGGGCGCCCGGTGGGGGTCGTGCCCGGGCCGGTGACGAGCGCGATGTCCGCCGGCTGCCACCGGCTGCTCCGAGAGCAGGATGCGGTCTGCGTCACCTCGGTCGACGAGGTGCTGCAGCTCGCCGGCGGAGCGCCGCCCGATGACGAGACGCCCCGTACGGCAGCCGATCCGGACGTCATCCGGGTCCTCGACGCGCTCGGACCGCGGCGGGCCCGGACTCCGGACGAGATCGCCCGCTCGAGCGGCATGGCCGTCGCCGCGGTCCTCGGCGTCCTCGGCGCCCTCGAGGTCGCGGATGTCGTGGAGCGTCGCGAGACCGGCTGGGTCCGGGCCGTCGCCGACCGGTCCCGCGCGCCTTCGACGGCCGGCGGGGGCGCGATAGCGTGAACGCATGCAGCTCGGTCAGCATCCAGCCCCGTCGCACACGATCGCCCACTTCTCCGATCCGCATCTGCTCTCCGGCGGAGGGCTGCTGTACGGCAGCGTCGACACCGTCGCGCACCTGCGCGAGGCGCTCGAGCTGCTCGAGGGCTCGCCGATCCGGCCCGACGCGATCGTGTTCACGGGCGACCTCGCCGACCTCGGCGAGGACGACGCGTACGAGCGGCTCGCCGCCGCGGTGGTCCCGGTCGCGGCCCGCATGGGCGCCCAGCTCATCTGGGGCATGGGCAACCACGACGAGCGGGCGCCGTACGCGCGGCACCTGTTCGGCGATCACGGACCGGACGGGAATGGTGCGACCGTGCCGCAGGACCGGGTCTACGACGTCGGCGGACTGCGCATCATCGCTCTCGACACGAGCGTCCCCGGCTACCACCACGGCGAGCTCGACCCTGCGCAACTGCAGTGGCTCGCCGAGCAGCTGGCGTCGCCGGCGCCGCATGGCACGCTGCTCACGATGCACCACCCGCCGATCCCGACGCCGCTCGACGAGCTGTTCTCCGTCATCGAGCTGCAGGACCAGTCGGCGCTCGCCGAGGTCGTCCGCGGCACCGATGTTCGGGGGATCCTCGGCGGTCATCTGCACTATTCGACGCATTCCACGTTCGCGGGTGTGCCGGTCTCGGTCGCCTCCGCCACCTGCTACACCATGGCCCTCGCCAACCCGCGGCTGCTCGCCGGGGTCGATGCCGGACAGTCGATCGACATCGTCAGCGTCTACGAGGACCGGCTCGTCCACACGACGATGCCGATCGCCGGCGCCGAGCTCATCAGCGGGATCGCGCCGGAGGCCTTCGCGCATGTCGGGCGGATCTCGCCCGAGGAGCGGCGCGAGATGTTCTCACGGAAGGGGGGCGAGGCGCGGGCCGCCGCCGCGCTCGCAGAGGCCGGGCTCGCCGACGGCGGCCTCGCGGAGGCGGCGCTCGGTGCATCGCCCGGTGCTCCGTCGGCGACGGCCTAGGGGCGGCCTGCAGCCCGCGCCCGCCGCCGTGTCACACCGCACGGGTGCCCCGCCGAGTCCCGCTGTGTCGTGTCGCGACGGCGAGCCGAGCCGTCCGGCAGGACGATGGACGCATGACATGGGCTGCGACGATCGAGGGCTGGCTCGACCGGCTCGCGGTCGAGCGCGGGCTGAGCGCGCACACGCTCCGCGCATACGGCGGCGATCTGGCCAGCCTGGCGGCGTTCGCGGAGAAGCGGGGCGTGCACGAGCTCGCCGACGTCCGACTTGATCTGCTCCGCGAATGGCTCGCATCGCTCGACGACGAGGGCGCGTCACGGGCCACCATGGCGAGGCGGGCCGCCGCCGTCCGGGGGTTCTTCGCCGCGCTCGCCCGCGATGGCGCGATCGAGGCCGATCCGGCGATCCGGGTGCGCGCCCCGCGACCGGGTCTGCGGCTGCCGCGGGTCCCGAGCCGGGCTCAGGCGGACGACATCTTCAAGCGCCTCGAGGCCGCCGCGGAGGAGGGCGATCCCGTCGCGGTGCGGGATCTCGCCATCGTCGAGCTGCTCTACGCCTCGGCGCTCCGCGTCAGTGAGCTCGTCGGACTGGACGAGGGCGACCTCGACCTCGCGGAGCGCCGCGTGCGCGTCCTCGGCAAGGGCGCGAAGGAGCGGGTCGTCCCGTTCGGCTTCCCGGCGGCGGCCGCGCTCGAGCGGTGGTGCGGGATCCGCTCGGCGATGCTTCCTGCACCCGATCCCGTGCACGCTCCCGGCCATCGGAGCTCCGGCCGGATCAGCCCGGCGATCGAGCGAGCCCTCTTCCTCGGGGTGCGCGGCGGGCGGATCGGGACGCGCGCCGTCTACGCGCTCGTCGAGCGGCTGCTGCCGGCCGAGGGCTCGGCGGGTCCACGCGGCCCGCACACGCTCCGGCATGCCGCCGCCACGCATCTGCTCGACGGAGGCGCCGATCTTCGTGTGGTCCAGGAGTTCCTGGGTCACACGAGCCTCGGGACCACGCAGCGCTATACGCATGTGAGCATCGAGAAGCTCCGCGAGAGCTACGGCAGGGCCCACCCGCGCGCCTGAGCCAGCGCCTGCACCTGCGGTCCTTCCGGGGATTCTGCGATTCCCCCGGGAGTCCTTTCCGGGGGATCAGTCCCGGAAAGGCTCGAAGGCAGGCAGGTGCTAGTCGGGTCGCGTCGGCAGGAGCACGGGCCACTCGGCGCCGCCGAACCACAGCAGCGGGTTCCGGTAGGCCCCGTCGTGCCGGACGCCGACATGCAGGCAACCGGGCGCGCAGTGGCCGGGCGCGATCGACGCCACGATCTGGCCGGCTACGACCGGATCGCCTGTCGCGACGAGCGGCACGACGGGCTCGTAGCTCGACAGCACGCCGCCGCCGTGGTCGATCGACAGGACGCCGCGATCCACGACGGTGCCCGCGAATCGGACGACGCCGTCGGCGGGCGCGAGCACCACCCCCTCCTCGACGGCGGCGACGTCGATGCCGCGATGTCCCGGCATCCAGGGCTGCGGCGGTCCGATGAACGCGCGGAGCACTCGCCGCGGCGCCGCGACCGGCCACGACCAGGCGCGTCCCGTGCTCGCATCCGCGGCGGGAGGTCCGCCGGGCGCGGCTGGCGCCCGAACCGTCGCGAGCGAGCCGCCGGCCGAAGCTCGCCCGGCCTCGGCTCCGGCGGCGGACAGCGCCGGCAGCGCCATGCCGAGCGCGATGCCGACGGCGAGCCCTCGAAGCGCGTTCCGCATCCCTCGTGCCATCCCGTGATCGTGCCATCGCAGGCCGGGTCCCGCTCGGCCGGGTGGTCGCAATGTGGATGGACTCGACGAGTGCCGCCATGGGAGGGGTTCGCCCCGAGAATTCACCTGGTCAAGCGGTCGCTGCCGGCCCGCCGCACGGCCGCGCCTGCTAGCATGGACGTCGCACTTCGCGAGAAGTGACTTCGCGCGTTCACGCAACGGCCGAACCCATCAGTCCCGCCAGCCACCTCGGCGAGCAGGGCGGGGGACTCCGGAACGCCAGGTGCCGAGCCGATCCGAGCCCGGCAGCACAACTGAGAAACCGCACGACGGGCGATCCCGCGCGTGCGAGGAGATGCGGGCTCCGGCCCGCGAGAGAGGAAGTCGGCCATGGCCGTCGTCACCATCCGCCAGCTGCTCGACAGCGGCGTGCACTTCGGGCACCAGACCCGCCGCTGGAACCCGAAGATGAAGCGCTTCATCTTCACCGAGCGCTCGGGCATCTACATCATCGACCTGCAGCAGTCGCTCGCCTACATCGACAAGGCGTACGACTTCGTCAAGGAGACCGTCGCCCACGGCGGCACCGTCCTCTTCGTCGGCACCAAGAAGCAGGCCCAGGAGGTCATCGCGGAGCAGGCGCAGCGCGTCGGCCAGCCCTACGTCAACGAGCGCTGGCTCGGCGGCCTCCTCACCAACTTCCAGACCATCCAGAAG
>JAGIAU010000036.1:2675-13652 GCA_017744755.1 Microbacteriaceae bacterium | reverse complement strand
CTCGAGGAGTGGGACGCGCACCCGCAGGGCATCGCCGTCGCCGCGGAGCCGCTCATCGACCGCTTCCAGGGCGGCACCGCACCGGACGCCTGGGCGCCGACGCCCGGCCGTCCTCTCAGCGGCATCCGCGTGCTCGACATCACCCGCGTGCTCGCCGGCCCGATGGCCACGCGCTTCCTCGCCGGCTACGGCGCCGAGGTCCTGCGGATCGACCCGCCCGGGTACGCCGAGCCCGACGGCTACTCGGGCGGCGACCTGACGCTCGGCAAGCGCTGCACGAACCTCGAGCTCGACACCGAGGCCGGCCGCGCCCGCTTCCTCGAGCTCATCGCCGAGGCGGACGTCTTCGTGCACGGCCTTCGCAACGGCGCCCTCGAGGCGCTCGGCCTCGGCGAGGCCATTCGGGAGGCGGCCAGGCCGGGCCTCATCGAGGTCACCCTCGACGCCTACGGCTGGACCGGACCGTGGGCGCAGCGACGCGGATTCGACACCCTCGTGCAGACCAGCGCCGGCATGTCGACGCACCTCATGCGGCTCGAGGGGCGTGCGCAGCCGCAGCTCCTGCCCGCGCAGGTGCTCGACTTCGCGACCGGCTACCTCATGGCGGCCGCCGCGATCCGCGGGCTCACCATCCGCATGACGGAGGGCCACGGCACGCGCTGGCGCCTCGCGCTCGCCCGCACCGCGCGGCACATGCTCGCGCACGGCACGCCGCCCGAGGCGCCGGAGCTCGTCGTGCCGATCGAGAGCCCGGCCGAGGACCGCGTGTTCACCAGCCCGTACGGTCCGGTGCGCCGGCTCCGCTTCCCGGTCGACGTCGCCGGCTCGCCGCTCTTCTGGGAGCGCCCCGGCGACCCGTACGGCAGCGCGACCCCCACCTGGACGACGCGCGCGTCCGTCGGCCGCTCCGCATGAGCGCCCGCCGTCGCCGAACGGAGGCGCCATGCTGAGGCTCGTCCTGAACCGCATCCCGCAGATGCTCGTCGTCGTCATCGGCTGCAGCATCCTGACGTTCGCGGTGGTGAACGTCCTCCCCGGCGACATCGTCCACTCCATCCTCGGCGAGGACTACACCGAGGAGGCGGCGAACCAGCTCCGGGAGCAGCTCCACCTGAACGACCCGCTCATCGTGCGCTACTTCCGCTGGCTCGGCGAGTCCGTCACGGGCGATCTCGGCGTCTCCCTCCTCCCGCCGCACGTGCCGGTCGCCGACCTCATCGGGCGCTCACTGCTCCCGACGCTCGAGCTCGTGATCCTCGGCCAGCTCTTCGGCCTCATCCTCGGCGTGCTGCTCGCGGTGATCTCGGTCGCCTCGCGGAACGCGATCGTCGACCGCGTCATCTCGGGGCTCGCGCTCATCTGCTCCTCGGTCCCCGGCTTCGTCCTCGGCATCCTGCTGCTCGGGCTCCTCGCGACGCAGCTCCACCTCGTGTCGCCGCTCGGCTGGGTCGATCCCGACACCGGGGGCTGGGGCGAGAACCTCATCCACATCACGTTCCCGAGCCTGGTCCTCGGCCTGTTCGCGTTCCCGCTCTTCCTCCGGGTGTTCCGCGCGGAGCTCGTGGAGCAGCTCGACCGCGAGGACTACGTGACGCTCGCGAAGCTCAAGGGCATCCCGACCCGCCGCGTCGTCTTCGCGCACGCCGTGCGCAACTCCTCCTTCGGGCTCATGACGATCCTCGGCGTCAACACGGCGCGGCTCGTCGGCGGCGTCGTCGTCATCGAGCAGATCTTCTCGATCCCCGGGATGGGCTCGCTCATCACGACCTCGGTCGTGCGGCACGACGCGCCGAGCGTCATGGCGAGCGTCTGCATCGTCGCGATCTTCGTGGTGATCGCCAACCTCCTCGTCGACATCGCCTACGCGCTGCTCGACCCGCGCGTTAGGGATGCGACATGAGCCTCCAGGACAGCAACACCTTCGTCTCGGCCGACACCAGGGTGGTCGAGAGCGAGGCGAGCCGCTGGGCGAGCCGCTCGCGCGGCCGCGTGCTGGCGGACGGCCTCCGCCGCACCGGGCGGAGCTTCCGCCGCGCGGCGATCATCGTGCCGGCCGCGATCCTCTTCGTCATCGCGCTCGTCTGCTTCGCCGGCCCGGCCGTGCTCGGGCTGCCCGCGCCCGCGACCGGGAACCTCGCGGACTACCTGCTGCCGATCGGCAGCCCCGGCCATCCCCTCGGGACGAACGCGCTCGGCAACGACATGCTCTCCCAGCTCCTCGTCGGCGGGCAGGTCTCGATCCTGGTGGGCGTCGGCGCGACCGCGATCGGCCTCGTCGTGGGCGTCGCGATCGGCATGATCGCCGGCTACTACCAGCGGGTCGTCGGCACGGTCCTGATGCGCGTGCTCGACGTCATCTTCGCCTTCCCGGACATCATCCTCGCGCTGGCGATCGCCGCCTACCTGGGGCCGAGCGTCGTCAACACCATCTGGGCCATCGGCTTCTTCTCGATCGCCGGCTTCGGCCGCATCGCGCGGGCCCAGACGCTGCGGATCACCAACTTCGACTACGTCGTCGCCGCCCGCGCCTCGGGCCGCTCCGCCTGGAAGATCCTGCTCGGCCACATCTGGCCGAACATCGCCGGGCCGGTCCTGGCATACGCGCTCATCGCAGTCGGCTACGCCATGATGGCCGAGGCCGCGCTGAGCTTCCTCGGACTCGGGGTCCCGATCCCGACCCCGAGCTGGGGCAACATCATCGCCGGATCGCAGGGGTTCATCACGCTCGCCCCGCAGCTCATCCTGATGCCGGCGCTCGCGATGTTCGCGACGATCGCGAGCATGAACCTGCTGTCCGACGCGCTGCAGGCGAGGAGGCCATCATGAACGCCCTCATCGGGACCGCGACCGCGGCGCCCCTCGTCCGGGTGGAGAACCTGAGCGTCGGGATCCGCGGCCGCGGCGGCGCGCAGATCCTCGACTCGGTCTCCTTCGAGGTGAACCCCGGCCGGATCACCGCCCTCGTCGGCGAGTCGGGCGCCGGCAAGTCGATGACGACGAAGGCGATCCTCGGCGCCCTCGACGAGCGGATCTTCACCGTCTCCGGCGACATCGAGGTCTGCGGCGAGGACGTCGAGGCGCTCACCGCCCGCGCCCGCCGGCGCTACCTGTCCTCCGTCTCCGCGCTCGTGTTCCAGAACCCGACCCGGGCGCTCAACCCGACGATGCGCGTCGGCCCGCAGATCGCCGAGGCGATGCGGTTCTCGCCGAGCGGTCCGAGGCTCTCGCGCGAGGCGGCGAGGGAACGCGCCGTCGAGCTCATGCGCCAGGTCGGCATCGCGGCCCCCGAGGAGCGCTACCACGCGTACCCGCACCAGATGTCCGGCGGCATGAAGCAGCGCGCCGTCATCGCGATCGCCCTGTCGCTGAACCCCAAGGTGCTCTTCTGCGACGAGCCGACCTCGTCGCTCGACGTGACGACGCAGGCGCTCATCATGGACCTGCTCGACGAGCTGCGCGAGCGGCTCGGCATCGGCATCCTGTTCATCACGCACGACCTCGTGCTCGCGGCCTCGCGGGCCGATGACGTGCTCGTGCTGCACTCGGGCCGGCTCGTGGAGCAGCTCCCGGCCCGGCACCTGCTCGAGGACGCGAGCATGCCGTACACGCGCGACCTCATCGCCCGCGTCCCGAAGCCGGGGCAGGCCCTCCCGAAGCCGCGCCCGCTGCCCGTGCTCGCGATCGAGCCGACATCGCACGGCTGCAGCTACGCGAAGGAGTGCGCGCTCCGCCAGGACCGCTGTGCCACGGAGCGGCCGCCGATCGAGGAGCTCGACACGGAGCACAAGGTCCGCTGCTGGTTCCCCATCGACCCGGCCGCGGCCCGAGCCGGGCAGGAGCCCTCCGAGGCCGCAGCACCCGGAACCGACGACATTGGAGCGACGCGTGACGAATGACACCGCCCGGCCCTCCGCCGGAGACCCCATCCTCGTGATGCAGGACGTCGTCCAGGAGTTCGCCGTCCGCCGACGCGGCGCCGGCCGCGGCGCGAAGGTCTCCGCCGTCGCGAACGTGAGCATCCAGGTCGCCCGCGGCGAGGCCCTCGCGATCGTGGGCGAGACCGGCTCCGGAAAGACGACGCTCGCCCGGACGATCCTCGGCGCGCCGCCGCCCAAGTCCGGCCGCATCGTCGTCGACGGCCACGACGTCAGCGGGCGCCGCCGCTCGGCCGCGCGCGAGCGCGGCAAGCGCGTCCAGATGATCTTCCAGGACCCCATGTCGGCCCTGGACCCGACATGGAGCGTCGAGCGGATCGTCGGCGAGCCGCTGACGACGGTCGGCGGCATGGACCGCGACGCCCGTCGCCGGCGCATCGCGGAGGTCCTCGACCGCGTCGGCCTCAGCGCCTCCCGCTACGGCAACCGCCGTCCGCACGAGCTCTCCGGCGGCCAGGCGCAGCGCATCGCCATCGCGCGGGCGCTCGTCGGACGGCCAGCGCTCGTCATCTGCGACGAGCCGGTCACGGCACTCGACGCCTCCTCCCAGGCGCAGGTGGTCGCGCTCCTCGCGGAGCTCAAACGGGAGTTCGGGCTCACCTACCTCTTCATCGCGCACGACCTCGCGGTCGTCCAGCAGCTCGCCGACCGTGTCGCGACGATGTACCTCGGCAAGATCTGCGAGACCGCGCCGACCGAGGCGCTCTTCAGCTCGCCGACCCACCCGTACACGGCCGCGCTGCTCTCCGCGATCCCGTCGTTCGAGCCGAACGAGCGGCCGCGCCTGCGGCTGCTCGGTGAGCCGCCCTCGCCCATCTCGCCGCCGAGCGGCTGCCGCTTCCGCACCCGTTGCGCGTTCGCCCAGGACGTGTGCGCGGAGGTCGAGCCGAAGCTCCGCGAGGTCGCGCCGGGCCACGAGGTCGCCTGCCACTTCCCCCTGACGAACGGCCGGGCGGCCTCCTACCAGCCTGCGGAGCAGGCCGCCGCGGCCGAGTCCGACGCCGCCTGAACCGGCATAGGCTGGCGAACGTGCCGGAGCAGCTCGCCGAAGATACCTGGATCGTCTCGACCCCCGTCGCGCCGATCGGGATCGCGCCGCCGCAGTCGAACTGCGTCGTGCTCGCGGACGCCGACGGCCTGCACCTCGTCGACCCCGGCGAGGGCACCGACGCGGCGGTCGCCGCGCTCGAGGCGGGGCTCGCCGAGCTCGGCTTCGACCTCGGCGACGTCCGCTCCGTGACGGCGACGCACCTGCACCGGGACCACTTCGGGATGGCGGACCGGATCCGCGAGCGCTCCGGATCGGAGGTCGTGCTGCACCGGATCGAGCAGGAGGCGCTCGACTCCGGCCGGCACGGCCTGCGCTCCGACGCGGCGACGATCGAGCGCTGGGGCGTGCCGGACGATCGCCGCGAGGATCTGCTGAGCCTCCCCGAGCAGACCGCCCCCGTGCCGGACGCTGCGACGCTCCTCGTCGAGGACGGCGATCGCCTCCCCCTCCCGACGCGGACGCTGCGGGTGATCCACACCCCTGGGCACACCTCCGGGCACATCTGCCTGCACGAGTCCACGACCGGGCTGCTGCTGCTCGGCGACCACGTCCTCTTCGACCAGTTCCCCGGCGTCGGGCTCGGAGGGCCAAGCGAGAACCCGCTCGGCGACTACCTGGCCTCCCTCGACCGGATCCCGCTCGACGAGCTCGAGCATGTCGTGCCGGGGCACGGCGTCGCCGACGCGCCCCTGACCGAGCGGGTGGCGATGATCCGCGCGCACCACGCCCGCCGGACCGCGGAGGCGCGGGCGGCGCGCGCCTCGCTCGGCGCGGATGCGACCGTGTGGGAGGTCGCGAGCCGGCTCAGCTGGTCGCGCGGCTGGGACGGCCTGCACGACCGGGCGCTGCGCTCCGCGCTCGCCCAGACCGAGATGCATCTCGCGCTCGTGGGCTGAGCGCGCCCGCCGCGAGCGCGCTCGGCGCCCGCGCTACGCGAGCCGCTCCGCGACGAGGGCCGCGAGCCGGTCGGCGACGTCCTGCGCGACGTCCTGGCGCTCCGCCTCGACCATGACCCGGACCATCGGCTCCGTGCCGGACGGCCGAAGCAGCACGCGCCCCGAGTCGCCGAGCGCCGCGGACTCCGCTGCGACGGCGGCCGCGATGACCTCGTCGCCGTCGAGCCGGTCGCGATCGACGCCGCGGACGTTGACGAGGACCTGCGGGTAGACGTGCATCACCGCCGCGAGCTCGGCGAGGCTCCTGCCGCTGCGCGCGACCTCGGCCGCGAGGTGCAGGCCGGTGAGGATGCCGTCGCCCGTCGTCGCATGCTCGGTCAGGATGACGTGGCCGGACTGCTCGCCGCCGAGCGACCAGCCGCCGGCGCCGAGGGCCTCGAGGACGTAGCGGTCGCCGACCGCGGTCGTCTCGACGCGGATGCCGTGCGCGGCCATCGCGCGGTGCAGACCGAGGTTGGACATGACGGTCGCGACGAGCGTGGCGTCCCGGAGCGCGCCGCGCGCCTGCATGGCGACGGCGAGGATCGCCATGATGCGGTCGCCGTCCACGACCCGGCCGTCGGCGTCCACCGCGAGGCAGCGGTCCGCATCGCCGTCGTGCGCGATCCCGAGGTCGGCTCCGACCTCGACGACCTTCGCCTGGAGCACCTCGAGGTGCGTCGAGCCGCCGCCCTCGTTGATGTTGAGGCCGTCGGGATCCGCGCCGATGACGGTGACGCGAGCGCCCGCATCCTTGAAGACCTCCGGCGAGACGCCCGCGGCGGCGCCGTGCGCGGCGTCGATGACGACGTGCAGACCGTCGAGGCGGTGCGGAAGCGTGCCGAGCAGGTGCAGCACGTACCGGTCCTCCGCGTCGGCGAAGCGCCGGATGCGGCCGACGTCGCCGCCGACCGGGGTCAGCTCCTGGTTGCCGAGCGCCGCCTCGATGCGGTCCTCGACGGCGTCGGGCAGCTTCTGCCCGCCGTAGCTGAAGAACTTGATGCCGTTATCCGGCGCCGGGTTGTGCGACGCCGAGATCATGACGCCGAAGTCGGCCTTGACGTCGTCGACGAGGAACGCGCATGCGGGGGTCGGGATGACGCCCGCGTCGAGCACGTCGATCCCGGACGAAGCGAGACCGGAAGCGACCGCGGCGGCGAGGAACTCGCCGCTGATGCGCGGGTCGCGCGCGAGCACCGCCGTGGGGCGCCGCCCCGCAGCGCGGTTCTCGTCGGCATGCCGTCCCCGCGTGAGGACGGATGCCGCGGCCTGGGCGAGGTCCAGGGCCAGCTGCGCGGTGATGTCACCGTTCGCGAGACCCCGGACCCCGTCCGTGCCGAAGAGTCGTGCCACCGTGGCTCGAGCTCGAGAAGCGATCAGCGCTTCGAGAACTGCGACGCCTTGCGGGCCTTCTTGAGACCGGCCTTCTTGCGCTCGATGACGCGGGCGTCGCGGGTGAGGAAGCCGGCCTTCTTGAGCGCCGGGCGGTTGTTCTCCCGGTCGATCTCGTTGAGGGCGCGGGCGATCGCGAGACGCAGGGCCCCCGCCTGGCCCGAGGGGCCGCCGCCGGTGATCTTCGCGGTCACGTCGTACGAGCCGACGAGCTCGAGGACCGTGAACGGGGCGTTGATGAGCTGCTGGTGCAGCTTGTTCGGGAAGTAGGTCTCCAGCGCACGACCGTTGACCGTCGCGGTGCCGGAGCCCGGGACGAGCCGGACGCGCGCGATGGCCTCCTTGCGGCGGCCGACGGCTGCGCCCGAGATGGAGAGGACGGCACGAGCGGCCTTCGGCGCGGCGGCAGCCGGCGTCTCGGTCGTGTAGTCGCCCTGGAAGTCGTCGACGGCGTTCTCGTCGGCGGTGGTGTTGAGGTTCTCAGCCACTGGTTACGTTCCTTCGAGTGTTCCGGCTCAGGCCTGCTGGGAGACCTGGGAGATGGTGTAGGCCTTCGGCTGCTGCGCGGCGTGCGGGTGCTCGGGGCCGGCGTAGACCTTGAGCTTCGTGAACTGCGCGCGGCCGAGCGAGTTCTTCGGGAGCATGCCGCGGATCGCCTTCTCGACGGCGCGCTCCGGCTTCGTCTCGAGGAGCTCGGCGTACGACGTCGCGGTGAGGCCGCCCGGGTAGCCCGAGTGGCGGTACGCGTTCTTCTGCGCGAGCTTCTGGCCCGTCAGCGCGACCTTGTCCGCATTGACGATGATGACGAAGTCGCCGGTGTCGACGTGGTTCGCGAACGTCGGCTTGTGCTTGCCGCGCAGGAGCGCGGCGGCGTGCGTGGCGAGTCGGCCGAGGACGACGTCGGTGGCGTCGATGACGAGCCACTCGCGCGTGACGGACTCCGCCTTGGGCGTGAACGTACGAGTCACAGTTCTACTGCTTTCGTTGATCGGTGAGGTTCGTGAATCCCGCTCTGGCGGCGGGTTCCGCGGTCTGCGACCGGAGAACGCGCCTGTCGAGGGCACTCGATCCTTGGTCCGCGGCGCGGACCGACGTTCCAGTGTAGCGGAAGTTCCGCGTGCCCGCTCGGGACCTGCTATCCCGCGAGCGGCGGCGCTACGCGGTCGAAGAGCCGGCTCACGCGATCATCCAGCCGGTCGATCCGGCCGTCGATCCTGGCGAGATCCGAGCGGATCTCCGCGCGCAACCCATCGATCTTCGAGTCGAGCTTCAGGTCCAATGCGTCGATCCGCTCCTCGACCCGACCGAAGCGCTCGTCCATCCGAGTGAAGCGCTCTTCCACCCGAGTGAAGCGCTCATCGACCTTGTCGAAGCGCTCGTCGACTTTCGTGAATCGCTCATCCATCCGTGCTTCGAACCGCTCGAACCTGGCATCGAGCTTCTCGAACCTGGCATCGAGCTTCTCGAACCGCTTGCCGAGGCTCGCCACGATCCAGGCGACGAGCCCGCCGAACGCCGCAAGCGCGGCGATCCCCACGGAGAGCACCGACGACCATTCGCCGACCGTCATGCCGAACACCCCCTCAGTCTGCTCCGCTGGATGGCGGATAGCCAGCGAACGTAGCGGGTTCGCCGGATCCCCAAGGCCCCGCGGACGCAGAATGTGGATATCTATGGCAGCCCGTGCGCTGTGAGGGAGCCGATCCCGATGCCATCGGCGCCGCGGTCACGGCTGGGGTCGCTAGGGCAGTGAGACCGGGGCGGCGGGAGCCATCGGCGCCTCGGGGCGGCGCTTGCCGGTCATCTTCCCGCCGGGGAGGAACTTCGCCTTCGCGGTGCCCTCGAAGGCGTCGCCCGCGATGTCGATCTCGACCGGGACCGTGCCCTTGATCGGCTTGAGGATCGCGAGCGTCATGGAGAGGTGGTTCCCGATCTCCCGGATGTCGACGAACTGGACGCCCGCCGAGTTGCTGTCGCCCTGCAGGATCTCGGCCTCGACGGCGCCGCTCGCAGCGCGCGTGAACCGGAGGACGAGCCGCTGGGTGCCCATGAAGCTCGTCTGCTCCACGTCCCACGTGCCGATGATGGTCATGGCATCGATGCTACGGAGCATTCGGACGGTTCCGCCCCGGACCGAAGCCCCGCGAGGCCGGTCGAGGGCGTCGACATCACTCGTCCGGATCGAGCGACCGCAGGCCCCGCGTCTGCCGCGCCCGCGCCGCGAGCTCCTCCGGCGGCGGGTAGCCGACCTCCGTGAGCACCAGCCCCTTGGCCGGCATGACCTTGAACGCGCTCGTGCGCCCGCCCGCCTCGCGCAGCGCGAGGGGATCCGCGGTGCCGAGAACGCCCTCCCCGACCGCGACGCAGGCCCCGACGAGCGCCCGCACCATGGAGTGGCAGAACGCGTCCGCCTGCAGGCGCGCGACGAGCACTCCGTCCGCCTCGCGCGTCCAGGCGAAGGACTGCAGATCCCGGATCGTCGTCGAGCCGGCGCGGGGCCGGCAGTAGGCGGCCCAGTCCGCGAGCCCGGGGCCCGCGAGCAGGCGCGCGGCCGCGTCCATCGCCACGGCGTCCAGCGGCCTCGGATGCCAGACGGTGAACGCCCTCGCGAGCGGGTCCTGCGCCGCTCCCGGATCGGCGACCCGGTACTCGTACCGCCGCCACACCGCCGAGAACCGCGCGTCGAAGCCGTCCGGCGCCGGCGTCGCCCGGTGGACGCGGACGTCGCCCGCCGCACCGGCGAGCCCGTTCAGCTTCCGCACCAGCGTCGTCTCGGCCGCGGCACCGTGCCCCATCCGCCCGAGATGCCGCCACTGCGCGGGATCGAGGTCGAGATGCGCGACCTGGCCGCGCGCATGCACCCCGGCATCGGTGCGGCCCGCGACGACGATCCGGGGCGCCGCACCGCGACCGCGGAACAGGGTCGCGAGCGCCTGCTCGAGCTCGCCCTGCACGGTGCGGCCCTCGGCCTGTCGCGCCCAGCCGGAGAACGCCGCGCCGTCGTAGCCGAGGTCGAGTCGCACACGGACGCCCCCGGACGACGGACCGGCCCCCTGCGTGAGCGAAGCGAGTCGAAGGGCCTCAGCGTCCACGTTCAGTACTCCAGCTGGTGCGTCTGCTCGCGCTCGACGACGCGGAACCCCATGCCCTCGTACAGCGCGAGCGCCCCGCTCGGGTTCTGCGAGTCGACGTCGAGGGCGGCGACCTCGAGCCCCGCGTCGAGCGAGGCGCGCAGCGCCCGCGCCATCATCGACGCCGCGACGCCGCGACGGCGCCACGGACGCGTGACCGCGATGAGCTGCAGGTACGACGAGGCGTAGCCCTGCCGCTCGAAGTCTTCGACGGGCACGAGCTGCAGCACGAGTCCGACGATCTCGTCCGCCTCGTCGACGACGAGCACGGACAGCTCGCGCCGCGCGGTCGACTGCCCGACCAGATGCCGCCAGGCCTCGGGCGGGCTCGGCTGGCTGCCCCAGTGATCGCGGAACGCCGCGTTCTTCGCCACCCGCGCCGCCTCGTCGCGCTCCGGCGTCCACGCGGCGAACCGCAGCCCGTCCGGCAGGCCGAGCTCCGGGATCGGCTCGGCGGCAGAACGCTCCCCCGAGGGCACCAGGTCGCGGCGCATCCGGAACGTGTAGCGCACGGCTGGCAGCCCGGCCCGCTC
>JAGIAU010000036.1:0-2665 GCA_017744755.1 Microbacteriaceae bacterium | reverse complement strand
GCGCTCGGCGTGAACGCCGTCACCTGCCGCGGGAGCTCCGTGTCGAGCGCGTCGAGGCGCGCGCGGGCGCGGGCGATCTGCCACCCTACGAGGTCGCGGCCGATCCCGCGGCCGCGGTGGTCGGGGACGACGCCGCCGAACAGGTAGGCGCGCATCGCCGTCTCGCCCGTGCCCATGCAGTAGACCTCGCCGAACGCGATCGGCCGGTCGCCGTCGAAGGCGATGCGGGTGTCGAGCGCCGGCTCGGTCCAGGACGCCTCGAGCTCCTCCCGGACCTCTTCGGCGGTCTCCGCCCAGTCCGGGTGGTCGGCGTCGGCCATCTCGCGGTACACGCGCACGATCGCGTCGACGTCGTCGAGCGTCGCGGGCCGCCAGGCAGGATGCACCGGAAAAGCGTATCGGGGCCCGGCCGCGCGGCCGGGCCCCGATCACGGGAAGGGTCGTTACGCCTCGGTCGGCTCCGCGGCCTCGGCGGCCGTCTCCTCGACGGCCTCCGGCGCGTTCTCCTCGACGACGTCCTCAGCCGCGACCTCCTCGGCGACCTCGGTCTCCTCGACCGGCGCCTCCTCAGCGGCCGGCTTCGTCTCCGCCTTCGGCGCGGCGGCCGCGGCCGCCTTCTTCGCCGAGGGCTTCTTCACGACGGGCTCGAGGACGAGCTCGATCTGCGCGAGGGGCGCGTTGTCACCCTTGCGGAAGCCGAGCTTCGTGATGCGGGTGTAGCCGCCCTCGCGCTCCGCGACGAGCGGGGCGATCTCGGTGAAGAGGATGTGCACGACCTCCTTGTCACCGATCGCGGCGAGGACGCGACGGCGGGCGTGCAGGTCGCCGCGCTTCGCGAAGGTGATGAGCCGCTCGGCGAGCGGGCGCAGGCGCTTGGCCTTCGCCTCGGTCGTCTTGATCGACTTGTGCGTGAACAGGGCCGCCGCGAGGTTGGCGAGGAGGAGGCGCTCGTGCGCCGGACCGCCGCCGAGGCGCGGACCCTTGGTGGGCGTAGGCATTGCTTAGCTCTCTATCTCAGTCGGTCGTTGACGATCAGGCGATCGGCTCGTCGTCGTACCCCGTGTAGAGGTGCGCGCCGTCGAAGCCGGGGACCGCGTCCTTGAGGGAGAGGCCGAGCTCGACGAGCTTGTCCTTGACCTCGTCGACCGACTTCTGGCCGAAGTTGCGGATGTTCATGAGCTGCATCTCCGAGAGGGCGACGAGCTCCGAGACGGTGTTGATGCCCTCGCGCTTGAGGCAGTTGTACGAACGCACGGAGAGGTCGAGGTCCTCGATCGGCATCGACAGCTCCGAGGAGAGGACGGCGTCGACCGGGGCGGGCCCGATCTCGATGCCCTCGGCGGCGGTGTTCAGCTCGCGGGCGAGGCCGAACAGCTCGACGAGCGTGCGGCCGGCCGACGCGACGGCGTCGCGCGGCGTGATCGCCGGCTTCGTCTCGACGTCGACGACCAGGCGGTCGAAGTCCGTGCGCTCGCCGGCGCGGGTCGCCTCGACGCGGTAGGTGACCTTGAGGACCGGCGAGTAGATCGAGTCGATCGGGATCTGGCCGAGGTCCGCGAAGTCGCTGCGGTTCTGCGTCGCCGAGACGTAGCCGCGGCCGCGCTCGATCGTCAGCTCCAGCTCGAACTTGGCCTTCTCGTTGAGGGTCGCGATGACGAGCTCCGGGTTGTGGATCTCGACGCCGGCCGGCACCGAGATGTCCGCGGCGGTGACCTCGCCGGCGCCCTGCTTGCGCAGGTACGCGGCGACCGGCTCGTCGTGCTCCGAGGAGACGACGAGGTTCTTCAGGTTGAGGATGATCTCGATGACGTCTTCCTTGACACCGGGGACGGTCGAGAACTGGTGCTGGACGCCGTCGATCCGGATCGACGTGACGGCCGAGCCCGGGATCGAGGAGAGCAGGGTGCGACGAAGCGAGTTGCCGAGGGTGTAGCCGAAGCCGGGCTCGAGCGGCTCGATGACGAACCGCGACCGGTACTCGGAGATGCTCTCCTCGGAGAGGGTGGGGCGCTGTGCGATGAGCACGGATGGTTCCTTATCGTACGGAGCGTCCGCTATATGACGCTCGACTGGATGTGGGTGGAGTTGGGTTCCGGGAGAACGCGCTTAGACGCGGCGGCGCTTCGGCGGACGGCAGCCGTTGTGGGCCTGCGGCGTCACGTCGTTGATCGAGCCGACCTCGAGGCCGGCGGCCTGGAGCGAGCGGATCGCGGTCTCGCGGCCCGAACCCGGACCCTTGACGAACACGTCGACCTTCTTCATGCCGTGCTCCTGCGCCTGGCGGGCGGCCGACTCGGCGGCGAGCTGCGCGGCGAACGGGGTCGACTTGCGCGAGCCCTTGAAGCCGACGCCGCCGGAGGACGCCCACGAGATGACGGCGCCGGACGGGTCGGTGATGGAGACGATCGTGTTGTTGAACGTGCTCTTGATGTGGGCCTGGCCCACGGCGATGTTCTTCTTGTCCTTCTTGCGCGGCTTGCGCGCGGCGGACGCCTTCGGTGCTGCCATGAGTGTTCTCTCCTACCGCTTACTTCCGGCCGGGCTTCTTCTTGCCGGCGACGGTGCGCTTCGGGCCCTTGCGGGTGCGCGCGTTGGTCTTGGTGCGCTGGCCGTGGACCGGCAGGCCGCGGCGGTGGCGGAGACCCTCGTAGGAGCCGATCTCGAC
>JAGIAU010000035.1 GCA_017744755.1 Microbacteriaceae bacterium | reverse complement strand
CCGTAGGAGAACCCGCCGGGCAGGACGACGGCGTCGACGCCCTGCAGGTCGTGATCGGCGTGCCAGAGCGGCACGGCCTCGGCGCCCGCGATGCGGACGGCGCGAGCCGCGTCCCGGTCGTCGAGCGTGCCGGGGAAGGTGACGACGCCGATCCTGCTCACTGGGCGCCCTTCTGGTCGCGGCCCATGGTCAGCGCGTCTCGCCGGCGACGGTGACGTCGAGCTCGTCGAGCAGGTCCTCGCTCGTCAGCAGGTGGACGGAGACGACGTCCTCGATGACGGTGTTCGCGAGGAGGTCGTGGGCGAGCGCGCGCGCCTCGCCGATGACCGCCTCGGTGACCGGCCCGTCGACGGTGAGCTCGAAGCGCTTCCCGATGCGGACGGCGGAGAACGCGCCGTGGCCGAGGCGGCGGAGCGCTCCGAGGGTGGCCTTCCCCGCGGGGTCGAGCAGCTCGGGCTTGGGCATGACTTCGACCACGATCACCGGCACCCCTGAATTGTACCGGCCGTGCCGTCCGCCGGGGGGGGAGGGCGGACGGCACGGCCGTGGGGAGGGCCGCCGGACTGGGATGGGGGCGTGCCGACGGCCCTGGTCCGGGTCAGCCCACGGTGTGCACGAGGAAGGCGCGGCTGTCTTCGAGCGCCGTCTCGTCCCAGTCGTCGCTGCGGCGCGAGCCGAGGGCGACGACCGGCTGGACCGGTGCGTCGGGGGCGAAGGAGGAGGCGCTGCCGAGGCGGCGCGAGCCGAGGCGGGCCTGCTCGCGCATCGCGCCGGCGGTGAGCCCGCCCGCGGCGCCGGTCGCGCTCGCCGCGCGGAACCCTTCGGTGTAGCCGTGCACGTCGGAGTCGGTGCGCACGTAGTGCGGCCGGGAGCGGTGCGCCGTGCGCCACAGCGAGACGGCCGCGGCGATGAGCGCGCCGACGCTGCATCCGGCGACCATGAGCACGATCTGCTGGAGGTTCATCGCATCCCCTTCGAGTCCTCCCACCTCGTCGGTCGAGGTGGTCATGCACAGGGGAGCCGGGACCCGCGAGGCTATGACGCGGATTCGCGGTGCACCCGGGGAAATCAGTACTACTGAGACGTTCGGACGCCCCGGTCCGCAGTCCTACGCCGTCAGGCGCTCGATGAGCTCGGCATAGCGGGCAGCGGTCGCCGCGACGATCTCCTCGTCGAGGCGCGGCGGCGTGCCGGTGCCGTCCCAGCGGGCCGCGAGCCAGTCGCGGACGCCCTGCTTGTCCCAGCTGACGCCGCGGCGGCCCGCGTCATAGGCGGCCTTGTCCCAGTAGCGCGAGGAGTCGGAGGTGAGGACCTCGTCGGCGAGCACGACCGCATGCTCGTCCGACGCGCCGAACTCGAACTTCGTGTCGGCGAGGATGACCCCGCGCGCCTCCGCGATCGCGGAGGCCCGGGCGAAGATGGACAGCGAGGCCTCCCGGAGCTGCTCGGCCACGTCCGCGCCGACGAGCTCGACGACGCGGTCGAAGGAGATGTTCTCGTCGTGCGAGCCCTGCGGCGCCTTCCACGCGGGCGTGAAGACCGGCTCCGGCAGGCGGTCGCCGTCGGCGAGCCCGCCCGGCAGCGCGATCCCGCACACCGTGCCGGAGGCCCGGTACTCCTTCCAGCCCGAGCCCGACAGGTAGCCGCGGACGACGCACTCGACGGGGTGCATGTCGAGCGTGCGCACGAGCATCGACCGGTCCCGGACCTCGGAGGGGATGGGCGACTCGTCGGCGACGAGATGGTTCGGCACGTCGGCGAACCGCGCGAACCACCAGCGCGACAGCCGCGTCAGCAGCGCCCCCTTGCCGGGGATCGCGGGGTCGAGCACGTGGTCGAACGCGCTCACGCGGTCGCTCGCGACGAGGAGCACCCGACCGGGCAGGTCGGCCCGCTCGTACAGGTCGCGGACCTTGCCGGAGTAGGTATGGGTCCAATCGGCGAGGCTCACCCGACGATTATCCCCGGGAGGACGCGCTGCGCGTTCTCCGCGCTCCGCACCTAGGAGACGCGCTCGGCGATGTCCCTGCGGTAGTGGCCGCCGTCGAGTCCGATGGTCCCGAGCGCGGCGTAGGCCCTCGCCCGCGCGCCGGCGAAGTCGGGGGCCGTGGCGATGACGGAGAGCACGCGGCCGCCGGTCGCGACCGTGGCGCCGGCGGGCGTGCGCGCGGTCGCGGCGTGGGCGACCGAGACATCCCGGACGGCGTCGAGGCCGGTGATCTCGCGGCCCGTGACCGGCGCCTCGGGGTAGCCCTCGGAGGCGAGCACGACGGTGATCGCGACGTCGTCGGTGAAGGCCGGCGCGGGCATGCCGGCCAGCTGACCCGTCGCGGCGGCGAGCAGCAGGCCGGAGAGCGGCGTCGTCAGCCGCGCGAGCACGACCTGGGTCTCCGGGTCGCCGAAGCGCGCGTTGAACTCGATGACGCGGATGCCGGCCGGCGTGACGATGAGGCCGCAGTAGAGGAGCCCGATGAACGGCGTCTGCTCGGCGGCGAGCTGCCGCACGGTCGGCAGCGCGACCCGCTCGGCGACCTCCTCGACGAAGTCCTCCGGCAGCCAAGGGAGCGGGGAGTAGGCGCCCATGCCGCCGGTGTTCGGACCCTCGTCGCCGTCGTGGGCGCGCTTGTAGTCCTGGGCCGGGGTGAGCGGGAGGATGTGCGTCCCGTCGCTGAGGAAGAAGAGCGAGACCTCCTGGCCGGCGAGGAACTCCTCGACGACGACGTCCCCGTGCTGCAGCCAGAGCGCGGCGTGCGCGAGCGCGGCGGCGCGATCCTCCGTGACGAGGACGCCCTTGCCGGCGGCGAGCCCGTCGGCCTTGACGACGTAGGGCGAGCCGAGGGCGTCGAGCGCCTCCTCCGCCTCGGCGAGCGTGCCGGCGCGGACGGCGGCGCCGGTCGGGACCCCGGCGGACTCCATGATCCGCTTCGCGAACGCCTTGCTGCCCTCGATCGCCGCCGCGGCCCGGCCGGGGCCGAAGACGGGGATCCCGCGGGTGCGCAGCGCGTCCGCGACGCCCGCGACGAGCGGCGCCTCGGGCCCGACGACGACGAGCGCGACGTCGTTGTCGACCGCGTAGTCGGCGACGACCACAGGGTCGGCGGGGTTCAGCGCGACGGTCTCGACCTCGGCGGCGATCCCGGCGTTGCCGGGCGCGGCGATGATCTCGTGGCCGCCCTCGCGGAGGAGTGCCTGGACGATCGCGTGCTCTCGGGCGCCCGAGCCGAGGACGAGGATCCGCATGAGCCCCAAGCCTAGTTAGCGTTGAGGCATGGCCGCGAAGGGTGCGTCGAAGCTGAAGCCGGTGATCGGCGCGATCCTCATCGCCGCGGTGATCGGCGTCGTCGTATGGGTGTCCGCGTGGGGGAGCCGGGCTCCCGGATCGGAGGCGCCGGAGCGGAACGCGCTGCCGAGCGGCCCGGCGGTCGTGCAGCCGGCGGCACCCGGCACCGCGGCACCCGACGCGGCCGAGGACGACGACGGCGGCGCCGCGGCGATCGCGCAGCTCTTCGAGACGCAGCGGTCCGAGGTGCAGGTGCAGGGCTTCGGCTGGGTGCAGCGGACGCTGTCCGACGACGTGGACGGCGACCGTCACCAGCGCTTCATCCTCGAGCTGACGAACGGCATGACGATCCTCTTCGCGCACAACATCGACGGCTTCCCCCGGCTCGACGGGCTCGCCGCGGGCGACCGCGTCGACTTCAACGGGGAGTACGTCTGGACGGAGCAGGGCGGCACGATCCACTGGACGCACCGGGCCGACGGCGGAAGTCATCCCGACGGCTGGCTCGAGTGGGACGGGAGGCGGTACTGGTGAAGCGCATCGACGACGCGGCGGGCCGGGAGGCCCTTCGACTCGCACAGCGGTTCCTGAGCGAGCGAAGCGAGACGAAGGGCGCTCAGGGGGCCGACGACACGGGGTCCCTGAGCGAGCGCGGCGAGTCGAAGGGCGACCGCGAGACGATCGCGACCGCCGTCCGCTGGACCCTCCAGCTCCTCGGTGACCAGGCCCCCGGCAAGACCCTTGAGGTCCGCGTCCCGCCCTACGGCGCCGTCCAGGCGGTCGAGGGCCCGCGGCACACCCGCGGCACGCCGCCGAACGTGATCGAGACGGACGCGGCGACCTGGCTCGCGCTCGCGGGGGGCGTGCTGTCCTGGGCCGATGCCGTGGACGCCGGGCGGGTCGCCGCGTCAGGCTCCCGCGCGGACCTCACGGCGTACCTTCCGCTGATCTGACCGCCGAACGTGTGCGTTCGCGTCGAGTGTGCGCCCTCGTGCATGCACACTCGACGCGAACGCACACACTCGACCGGTCCACATCCTGGAGGCTGGAGAATGGACGCGTGACGAACGAGACCCACGAGCAGCGCACCGCCCGCGTCCGGCGCGCGCCGAAGTACGGCGTGTTCATCGGACTCGGCGCCATCGTCGGTCTGCTCGTCACGGTCGCCGTCACGACGTCGTTCCCCGCGGACCCGGCGGTCGGGATGTGGGGCACCGTGGGCTACATGAGCCTCTACGGCGTCTCCGCGGGCGTCGTCCTCGGCGCCGTCGCGGCGATCGTCGCGGACGCCGTCAGCCGTCGGGGCTCGAAGCTCGTGGAGGTGGAGCGCGGCGCCGTCCAGCCGGCCGCGGAGCCTGTGGAGACCGTCCGTGAGGCCACGGCTGTGGAGAACGCTCCGAGCGAATCCCCGGTCGACACCGACGAGCCCCGGGCGTAGCCTCGGCCGCATGACGGCCAGACTCTCCCCCTATCTGAGCTTCCGCAGCGGCGCCCGCGAGGCGCTCGACTTCTACGCCTCCGTCCTCGGCGGCACGCCGAACGTCACGACGTACGGCTCCTTCGGCTACGGCGAAGGCCCCGATGCCGACCTCGTCATGCACGGCGCGCTCGAGACGGATGCCGGGATCAACCTCTACGCCGCCGACGACAACCGCCCCGACTCGACCCGCGCCGACGGACCCGTCGACCCCGGGTGGGTCACGCTCGCGCTCATGGGCGACGACGAGGCGGTGCTGCGCCGCGCCTGGGAGGGCCTCGCCGAGAGCGGCACCGTCGTCGTCCCGCTCGAGGCGGCGCCGTGGGGCGACTCCTTCGGCGAGGTCAACGATCGCTATGGCGTCAAGTGGATGGTGAACATCTCGGGCGCCGCCGATCCGTCGACTCCGGCCTGACGGCCCCTGTGCAGGGACCCGGACGATTCAGCTGAGCTGGTTCGCCTCGACCCAGGCGAGGTATTCCTCGCCCACCGTGCCGGTCACGTAGTCGCCCGTGAAGCAGGACATCTCGAGCGCGTTCACCGACGAGCCCTCGATGATGGCCGCCTGCATGTCGGCGACCTCCTGGTAGACGAGGTAGTCGCTGCCTAGCTCGCGGTTGATCTCCGGGATCGTCCGGCCGGCCGCGACGAGCTCGCGTCGGGTCGGCATGTTGATGCCGTAGACGTGCGGGTAGCGCACCGGCGGCGCCGCGCTCGTGAACGTCACGGAGTTCGCGCCGGCGGCCCGCGTCATCTCGACGATCTCGCGCGAGGTGGTGCCTCGGACGATCGAGTCGTCGACGATGAGGACGTTCTTCCCCTTGAACTCGCTGCCCATCGCGTTGAGCTTCTGCTTCACCGACTTCCGGCGCTGCTCCTGGCCGGGCATGATGAACGTCCGCCCGACGTAGCGGTTCTTGTAGAAGCCCTCGCGGTACTCGATGCCGAGCCGGCGCGCGACCTGCATCGCGGCGGGGCGGGAGGAGTCCGGGATCGGCATGACGACGTCGATCGCGCCGGACGGCGTGTACTTCTCGATCGTGTGGGCGAGCCGGTCGCCGAGACGCAGGCGCGCCTCGTAGACGGAGATGCCGTTCATGACGGAGTCGGGCCGCGCGAGGTACACGTACTCGAAGGAGCACGGGATGAGCACGGGGTTCTTCGCGCACTGCCGCGAGTACAGCTCGCCGCTGCGCGTGATGAAGATCGCCTCGCCCGGCTCGACGTCGCGGACGACCTCGTAGTCGGAGTTCTCCAGGACGACGGACTCGCTCGCGACGATCCACTCGGTGCCGAGCAGGCCCTCGGTCTTCTTGCCGAGGACGAGCGGACGGATGCCGAAGGGGTCGCGGAACGCGAGCACCCCCTCGCCGCCGATGAGCGCGATGCAGGCGTAGGAGCCCTCGACGCGCTCGTGCAGCGTCTCGATCGCGTCGAACACCTGGTCGGGGTCGAGGCGCTTGCCGCGGACCTGGGCCTGCAGCTCGTTCGCGAGGACGTTCACGAGGAGCTCGGTGTCGGAGTTCGTGTTCAGGTGGCGGCGGTCGCGGGTGAAGAGCTCGGTCGTGAGCTCCCGGACGTTCGTCAGATTGCCGTTGTGCACGAGGACGATGCCGTAGGGCGCGTTCACGTAGAAGGGCTGCGACTCCTGTTCCTGCTTCGCGTCGCCGCGCGTCGTGTACCGGACGTGCCCGAGCCCCATCGTGCCGATGAGACTGCGCATGTCGCGGGTGCGGTACGCCTCGCGCACCTGTCCGCGCGCCTTGTGCATGTGGATGGTCGAGCCGTCGGCGGTCGCGATGCCCGTCGAGTCCTGCCCGCGGTGCTGGAGCAGACCGAGCGAGTCGTAGATGCTCTGCGCGACGGGGTTGGGCGAGACGACGCCGACGATGCCGCACATGCGCTGGTGGGCTCCCAGGGATTTCGACAGAACGCACCCGGGCGGGTACGACTCATCCTCTCACGGGGCGGCTGAGCGGCGGTCGCCTCGTCAGCTGGCCGCCCAAGTCTCGACGCATGCCACCCCATCGCTGCACGCGTCGACGCCCGTCTTCCGTCCGGAAGGATCGCGGTAAGTGATACGCAGCACGAGTTTCGTGGGAGTCTTCACCGCATCCGCGACCATCTGGGACTGGTCCTCCGGCACGGCGAAATCCAGATCGGTGGCGGACCAGGCCGCCGATCCCCCGATGCTCCCGTTCACAGGAACATCCCTCGTGATGTTGATCGAGGCCGGGTCGTCGCCCCACGGCTGCAGGCCGACCAGGCACCAGTTCCCCTCCTGGTCCTGGTAGTCCAAACGCGCCGCCGTTCTCGTGAAGTAGGCGCAGACCGGACTGTCGATCGGGTAGGCGAAGTGGACGATGACCGAGGCGCCCGGCGCCTCGTGCCCGGGCGTCGTGTTCTTCAACGCGATGGTGTACCGCAACGCGGCGCCGACCATCGCATCTCCCGGCTTCGCGCTCGCGACGTCGATGGCGGGCACGACGAATGCGTCACTGACCGCCACCTCATACGAATATCCATCGGTGGTCGACCACGATGCGGTGAGTTGTGAACCGCGCAGTCGCCTGGCCTGCTCGGCCTCGTATGCGGCCTGCGCCTCGGCCTGCCGCTTGTCCTCGGCGCTCTTCGCGATCGCGTCGGAGGCGGTCTGGAGAGCCGTGATGACACGACCGAGCTCGGATGACGCGGCTCGGATGGAGTCGGCCTGCTCCTTGATGGCGGCCCGCTCGCTCTCCATCGCCGGCGCATCGCACAGCTCGGTGTCCTCGGTTTCGGCGATCTTCGCAACGAGCGCCTCGATGACCGCCGGGTCCGCGAGGACGGCGGGGTCCGCGCCGGCCGCGGTGGCCCTGGCTGTCTCGATCGTGGCATCGAGCGCTGCGTTCTGCTTCTCGCAGGCCGCTGCTGCGCTGTCGTAGGCCTCGACCGCGCGGTCGTACTCCAGTTGCTCGGCGGCGAGGGCGGCAGCAGCCTCCTCGGCCGCCCGTTGCTGAGCGCTGACGACGCTTGTCACGACGATGACGATGACGAGCGCGACGGCACCGGCGGCGGACACCCAGGCGATGATCTTGTTCCGGCGCGACATGGAGGTTCCCCGCTTCATATCGAGTTGAGCCTTTTTTATTAGGCCTTGTGCAAGTGGCAAACCTATCGATGTCGGAACCCGCGTCGCAAGCCGAGTCGCGGTATATCGCCGCCGGAGTCGCCGAGAAGCGACTGCGCTGGTCAGCCGCCGCGGCAGTGCAGCAGCGCGATCACGACGATCCCCTGGCGACGCGAGTCGATGCGATAGCGGAGTACGGGAACGTGTCGAGCGCCATCGGCCGCACGGCGCCGCGGACCGCCCGCCCCAGGGGATGGCGGAGCAGGAGTCCGAGGCGACCGTCGACGAAGTACTCGAGCGCGGGAAAAAGGACGGTGGTGCGCACCCGCCGGAGCTCGGTGCGCACCACCGCGTGGATGGCTCAGCGGCGCGCTCGGCGCCGCCACCATCCGAGGAGGCCGAGGACGGCGGCCACGAGCGCGGCGAGCGCCACGAACGACCACGGGGACGGTGCCGACAGGGTGTCGGTTGTCTCCGTCGCCGTCCTCGCGTCGTCGTCGTGGGCTGCGACCGGCGCGGCGTCGCCGTCCTGCTCCTCCTTCGCCGACGGCGTGTCCGCCGCCGGCTGGTCCTCCGTCACCGCGGGCGCCTCGGGCGAGACCGAGACGATGACGTCCTCGAGGCGTGCCGGGGGCGACACCGGCGCGTCGGCCGGTGTGCCGGGGGCAGCCGGCTCTCCGTCGCCGTCCGGGTCCGCGGGCTCGGTCGGGTCCGCCGGGTCCGCCGGGTCGGTCGGGTCCGTCGGCTCGGTCGGGTCTGCGGGGTCCGCCGGGTCGGTCGGCTGCGTCGGGTCGGTCCCCGACGGCGTCCCGGGATCCGTCTCCGGAGGCGCGACGACCGCATTCCCCCGCACCGGGATGCTCGCGACGATCCGGCGGTCCGCGCCCTGGAAGCCGAGCGCCCCGTCCTCCGGACCGACCGAGTCGGCGAGGAACAGGACGTCGATCCAGCAGGTCTCGCCGGGATCGACGAGCGCGCAGTCGGTGTCCGTGGTGATGATGTCCGGCAGGCCGGTGCGGACGGTGCCGCGCAGCCACCACTGGGCGTCGCCCGTGTTGGTGATCGTGATCCGGCGGACCGGCGCCTCGCCGACCGGCACGTCGCCGAAGTCGAGGGCCATCGGCGAGAAGGCGAGCACGACGCCGAGCGGCTGCGTGTCGGTCGTCACCGCGAGATGGCCGGTGCCGCTCTCGTAGACGCCGATCCCATGCCCGTCGACGACGGACACGAGCCGGAACGCGCCGGAGCCGTACCCGGCTGCGGTGCTCGTCACCCGGACCTCGATCGTGCAGCTGGCGCCGACCGCGAGCTCGACGGGGCAGTCGCCCCCGCTGGCGTCGAGCTGCAGCTCGCCGGAGTCCCGATCGAATCGGGTGGTGAATTGCGCCGGCGCGGACCCGGTGTTCGTCACCGTCAGCGTCCGCACCGGGAACTCGCCGGCGCCCTGCCGGGTGCCGAAGTCGAGCGAGCCCTGCACGAGGAGCAGCTGCGTCTCGGTGCCGTCGACGCCGTAGCCGGCGACGTGGAGCCCGGCGTACGTGCTCCCGGAGGCGCCGCCGCCCACATACCAGGTGCCGCCGTAGGCGCCGGCGCTCGTCGGCGCGAAGCGGACGACGACGTCGCACGACTCGCCGGCCGGGAGCGCGGCGGGGCAGTCGTCGGTGCCGAGCACGAAGCCGTCGTCGGCGCCATCGCTCGACCACCAGGTCTCCGGCGACCAGGGATCGTTGCCGGTGCTCGTGACCGTGACGCGCTGCTCGACGGTCTCGCCGATGCGCACCGGGCCGAAGTCGATGCTGCCGGCGGAGAACTGCGCCGAGCGGACGCGCGCGATGCCCGTCGCGGCGGCGTGGACGGGGAAGTCCCCGTCGTTCGTCGCGATGACGATGTCGCCGGTGAAGTCGTCGAAGTGCGTCGGCGTCGCGGTCACCTCGATGGCGCAGGACGAGTACGCCGGGATCTCCCAGTCGGTGCAGGTGCCCCAGTCGACGCCGAAGGTGTCATGGTACGACTGCGTGATCCGCAGGTCGGTGACCCGGCCGATGCCGTCCCCGGCGTTGCTGAGGGTCACCGTCCGGATCGTGCTCCGTCCGTCGGCGATGACGTCGCCGAAGTCGATCGACTCGGTCGAGGCGGACAGCTCGGCGATGCCGAGGACCCCGGTGCCGCTCACCGTGAAGCTCGCGACGCCGTACGCCGGAGCGCCGAACGTCACATAGGCGCCGTATGAGGCCTCGGCCGAAGGGATGAACGAGAGCGCGACCTGGCAGCTCGCTCCGACGGCGAGCGTCGCCGGGCACGCCGTGCCGTCGATCGTGAAGTCGGTCGTGTTGGTGCTCGAGAAATAGCTGATCGGGTAGGGAAGGTTTCCGGTGTTCGTCACCGTCGCCACCCCGGTCGCGGTCTGCCCGATCCGCACCGTGCCGAAGTCCACATCGGCGGCCGTCGCGCTGAGGATCCCGAGGACGCCCCGTGCGGCGAGGTGCACGACGAGATCGCCGGCCGTGGTCCGGATCGTGGCATCCGCGGTGAACGCCTGGATGTACGGCGGCTTCGCGATCGAGAAGGTGAGGTCGCAGGACGTTCCCGGGCTGAGCACCGGGTCGCAGCCGTTCCAGCCGCCGGTGTAGTTCGTCGGATAGGCCTGCGCGATGTCGATGCCGGTGAGCGTCGCATCGCCATCGCCGTCGTTGGTCAGCGTGACCGTCCGGGTCGTGACCTCGCCGTTGGCGGCGAGGTCACCGAAGTCGAGCGTGTCGGCGGCG
Organism: Microbacteriaceae bacterium; assembly: GCA_017744755.1. Taxonomy (GTDB): domain Bacteria; phylum Actinomycetota; class Actinomycetes; order Actinomycetales; family Microbacteriaceae; genus 73-13. Next base: position 3,139 of record JAGIAU010000035.1, on the reverse strand, counting down.
AGGACCAGGTGCGGCGTGCCGGCCGACGGCGTCGGGTCGGGGTCGTTCGCGGGCGGCGTGCCGTCGCCGTCATCGGCGGGGAGCGTCGGGTCGGGCTTCGGCGTCGCCGGGTCGTCCTTCGGCGCGGGCGGCGCCGCCTCGACGCTGCGGCCGGTGAGGACGAACGCGCCGTCGCCCCACGCGTCGCTGCCGATCTGCCGGTTCAGCGTGTAGCCCTGCGGGAGCCCCGGATACGGGTCGAAGGCCACCGTCCAGACGCAGGAGGCGCCGACGGGCAGGTCGATCGGGCAGTCGCCGCGATCGATGGTGAACACGGTGACGCTGTTCGCGACCGCGTTCGGCCACGGGACGTTGCCGGTGTTCGTGATCGTGATCTGCCGCTCGGCGTGGCCGCCGACCGGCACGTCGCCGAAGTCGACGACGCTCGGCACGACGGAGAGATGGTGCATGGCGGCGTCGGTCTCGCCGTGCAGGTGGACCGTCAGATCGCCGACGCTGGTCGAGATCGTCGCCGAGGCGTCGACGGGTCCGCCGGCACTGCGGGCGACGAGCCGGAACTCGACGAAGCAGGAGCTGTGCGGGGTCAGCAGCGTGAAGCAGGGCGTACCCCAGGAGCCTTCGAAGTACGTCGGACTCGCATCGTAGGTCGGGTGGACCGAGACGCCGAGGAGGCTCACGCTGGTGGATCCGTCGTTGGTCAGGAGCACGGTCCGATAGCCGGTCGAGCCGCTGATGACGGTCCCGAAGTCGAGCGAGTCGGTGTCGAGGGTCAGGACGTCGGTCGGCGCCGGCGGGACGGCGTCGTCCGCGAATGCCGGCGCGGTGAAGCCGGCCAGCAGACCGCCGAGCACGGCGGTCGCGATGGTCATGGCGGCCCGGCGCCGGAGCACAGGGCCGAAACGGTGGAGAGACATGAGACCAGGGTCGGGATCGGAGCCGCATGCCCGGATCGGGCGATCGTCCGAGTCCGCGTCCGAGATCCGGCGCATCGCATCCGAGACGCATCCCGGCCGCGACGGGCGGGTGCGCCGGGTGCGCGCCGCGCTATCGTCGTCCTGGGTCCGAGGGGAGGCGACGCGGATGGAGGCCCTGACGAGTCCCGTGCTCATCGCCCGCACCGCCGAGGCCGCCCGCCTGCACGCCATCATCGACGCGACCGCCGACGGCGCCCCGGGACTCGCGATCGTCAGCGGCGAGGCCGGCGTCGGCAAGACCCGCCTCGTCGACGCCGCGATCGACCACGCGACCCGTCGCGGCCTGCAGGTCGTCATCGGCCACTGCGTCCAGCTCGGCACCGAGGGGCTCGCCTATGCCCCGCTCGTCGAGGCGCTGCGTCCGCTCACCCGCGGCGACGGCGACGAACTCGACACCGTGCTCGGCCCCGCCCGCGACCTCGTGATGCGTCTGACGAACGGGGGCGGCGCGGACGGCGACCCGCTCGCCGGGAGCCAGGTGCTCGAGCTCGTGCTGGGCCTCGTGGAACGTCTCGCGGCGATCCGGCCGCTGCTCATCGTGCTGGAGGACCTGCACTGGGGGGACCGTTCGACGCTCGAGCTCGCCGCATTCCTCGGACAGAACCTCCGCGGCATCCCCGCCGCACTGCTGCTCACCTATCGCACCGACGAGGTGGATCGCCGGCACCCGCTGCGGGCGCTGCAGTCGGCCTGGGAGCGCAACCGGGTCGGGACGCGGCTCGAGCTCGCCCGCTTCGACCGCGACGAGGTGCGCACGCTGCTCGCCGCGATCCTCGGAGCGGAGCCGGACCCGGACACGCTCGACGTCGTCTTCGAGCGATCGGAGGGGAACGCATTCCTCGCGGAGGAGATCTTCGGCGCGGTCCGCGCGGGCGACCCTCGAGGACTGCCGCCTTCGCTCAAGGACATTCTGCTCGCCCGCCTCGACGGCCTCGCGCCGGTCACCGAGGAGCTGCTGCGCCTCGCGGCGATCGCCGGGCGCGCCGTGCCCGAGCGGCTGCTCGTCGCCGCGTCGGGACGCGACGAAGGCGAGGTGCTCGCCGCGATCCGAGGCGCCGTCGAGGCGCATCTGCTCGTCATCGACGACGCCGGGCACGGCTACCGGTTCCGGCACGCGCTCGCCCGCGACGCCGTCGTCGACGACCTGCTCCCGGGCGAGCGGGTGCGGCTGCACGCGCGGTTCGCCGAGGTGCTCGCCGCTGACCCGGAGCTGCTCGCCGGGACGCGGCTGTCCACCGCGGCGACGCTCGCCCATCACGCCTACGCCGCGCTCGATCTGCCGACCGCGCTCACCGCCTCCATCGCGGCCGGTCGCGAGGCGTCGGCGCAGCTCGCCCCGCACGACGCGGTGGGCCAGTTCGAGCGCGCGCTGCAGGTCTGGCCGCGCGTTCCCGTCGAGGCCCTCCCCGACGGGATCGATCAGGCCGAGGTGCTCCGCCTCGCCGCCGTCGCCGCGGCCGGTGCCGGCGACATCGACCGCGCGCTCTCATTCATCGAGCAGGGCACGGCGGAGCTGCCGATCGACGCCGACCCGGCCCGGCGGGCGGAGTTCGCGCTGGTGCGCAACGTGCAGCTGCTCAGTCTCGGCCGGGCCCGAGACTCGGTCGAGCTCCTCACCGCGACCCTGGACGACCTGCCCCCGGGGCCGACGCCCATCCGCGCCGAGGTGGAGGCGGCGCTTGCGACCGCCCTGATGCGCCGGATCGAGCCGGAGCGCAGCGCCGCGCACGCCCGCGCCGCTGCGGCGAGCGCGCACGCGACCGGCGCCCTCCGCGTCGAGGCCGATGCGCTCACGACGCTCGGCTCGAGCCTCGGACTCCAGGGCGACCCCGCGGGCATCAACCATGTCCGGGCGGGTGTGGAGCGTGCCGTCGCATCCGGGCACGCCTACACGATCCTGCGCAGCTGGATCAATCTCTCCGACCTCCTCGAGACCTGGGGCCGCTCCGCGGAGTCGATCGCGGCGGCGGAGGCCGGGCTCGCGGCCGCCGAGCGGTACGGCATGCTCCGCACCTTCGGCACCTACGCGATCGGCAACCTCGCGGAGTCCCTGGTCCGGACCGGCGAATGGGCGCGCGCCCGGGAGCTCATCGACGCCTCGCTGCGCCGCCTGCCCGAGGGCGTGTTCGAGGCCTCGGCCCAGATCGTGCGGGCCGAGCTCGCGA
>JAGIAU010000034.1 GCA_017744755.1 Microbacteriaceae bacterium | reverse complement strand
GGACGGTGCCGGAGGAGCTCGTCGTGACGGCGCGCACCGAGGGCGGCGTCATCATGGGCCTGCGGCACGAGTCGCTGCCCATCCATGGCGTGCAGTTCCACCCGGAGTCGGTGCTCACCGAGGGCGGGTATCGCATGCTCGGCAACTGGCTCGCCGTCGTCGGCATGCCGGAGGCGGCCGAGCGCGCCAAGGGGCTGTCGCCGCTGCTCCGCGTCTAGACCGTCCCCTCGCGGGTGCTACGGCAGGCAGACCGAGACGGTGACGAGCGTGCCCTGCGGGTAGTCGCCCTCGGGGATGGACTGCGTCTGCACGGTCCCGCCCGTGCACGTGGTGTCGATGGTCGACTGGACGGCCCCGGTCCCGAGGGCGGCCTGCAGCGCCGCGACGCCCTGCGCGGTCGGCTGGCCGACGACGGACGGGACGTGCACCATGCCGTTGGAGAGGTTGAGGTTCACGGTCGAGCCGCGCGGGGCCTGCGTGCGCGCGGCGGGCTCGGTCGAGATGACCTGTCCGGCCGGGACGGAGCCGGAGCCGACCTGGTTGACGGCGCCGACGACGAAGCCGGCGTCCTGCAGCGCCTTGACCGCGGCGTCCTGGCCGAGCAGCGCGACGTCCGGGATCTGGATCTGCCGCGGTCCGGACGACACGGTGACGGTGATCGTGAACCCGCGCTCGACACTCGTGCCCGGAACCGGGTCGGTGCCGATGATGGTGCCCGCCGCCACGGTGTCGTTCGTCTCGTCGACGCGCTCGACGCTCAGGCCGAGGTCCTCGAGGTCGGCGCGTCCCGCCTCGAACGTCTTGCCGTAGACGCTGTCGGGGACCTTGACGGTGAGGTTCTCGGTGAGGTTGGCGGGCTGGATCGTGAGGATCCAGTACGCGACGGCGGCCACGATCGCGAGGATCGCGATGATGCCGGCCCACAGCCAGACGACCGGCGGGCCGGTCTGCGTCCGCAGCGAGCGGCCGTCGGCGTCGGCGGAGAGCTGGCGCGCCGTCTGCGCGGCCTGCGCCGCGGCGCTCGAGCCGAAGAGCGCGACGTTGAAGTCGTCCGGCTTGACGCTGCGCTTGATCGGCAGCTGCCCGCCGGCCGCCGTCTCCAGGTCGGTGCGGAACTCCTGCGCCGACTGGTAGCGCCGCGCCGGGTCCTTCGCGAGCGCCTTCGCGACCACGAGGTCGAGCGCGGGCGAGACGTCCGGGTTCAGCCGGCTCGGCATGGGCGGCTCGGCGTTGACGTGCTGGTAGGCGACCGCGACGGGGTTGTCGCCCTCGAACGGCGGGCGGCCCGTCAGCAGCTCGAAGAGCACGACGCCGGTGGAATACAGGTCGGTGCGCGCGTCGAGCGGCGCGCCCTTCGCCTGCTCCGGCGAGAAGTACTGCGCCGTGCCGACGATCGAGGCGGTCTCGGCGAGCGTCGACGCCGAGTCGGACACGGCGCGCGCGATGCCGAAGTCCATGACCTTCACCTGGCCGGTGCGGGTCACCATGATGTTGCCGGGCTTCACGTCGCGGTGGATCACCCCGGCGCGATGCGAGTACTCGAGCGCGACGAGGACCTGCTCGACGATCTTCGCGGCCTGCTCCTGCGGGAGCGGGCCGTCGGCGATGATGTCGCGCAGCAGGCGCCCGTCGACGTACTCCATGACGATGAACGGCTGGAAGTGCTCCGTCCCGTCGGCGCCGGGCACGGCCTCCTCGCCGGCGTCGAACACGCGGACGACGGTCGGGTGCGCCATCTTCGCGGCGTCGTGCGCCTCGCGGCGGAAGCGCGCGCGGAAGGCCGGGTCGTCGGCGAGCTCCGGATGCAGGAGCTTGATCGCGACCTGCCGGCCGAGCCGCGTGTCCGTGCCGACGTGCACGTCCGCCATGCCACCGTGCCCGATCGCCTCGCGCACCTCGTAGCGTCCGGCCAGCGTGCGCACGGACTGCACGACGTCGTCTGACACGGGGCGACTCCTGGTGGACGGGGGAACGGTGCGGGAGACTCCCGCAGAGTCTAGCCCCGCACGCCTGGCGAGCGCCCGGGTGCCGGATCGGGAGGGGGCGTCCTACTCGATCGTGAGCGTCAGCGGGTCGCTCGTCGCGGTGTAGCCGCTGCAGTCGACCGTGTAGGTGACGGTCGTCGCGTCGCCGACGTTCGAGCCGAGCTGCACGGAGACGAAGGGGTCCGTCGACGGCGCCGTGACGACCGGGTCCATGCCGGGCTCGGTGATCGTCGCGGAGTAGCCGGTGAGCGGGAAGTCGCCGGTGCAGCCGCCGAAGTCGGGCCAGCTGACCGAGACGGTGCGCTCCGCGGGAGTCGTCGTCGTGTACGGGCCGGGCGGCGTCGCGGACGGCGCCGCGAGGGGTCCGAACGTGGGCGGCTGCGGCACGTAGTCGGTGTAGAAGCGGACCTTGACGATCGTGCCCTTGGGGATGGAGCCGGTCGGCGTCGCCATGTAGGACAGGCCGGAGTCCGCGGGGGAGCCCGCCGGGGTGCCGTCCTCCGCCTCGAAGCCGAGCCCGAGCCCCTGCAGGATCGCCTCGACCTCGTCGCGCGTCTTCCCCTTGAGGGAGGCCTCGGTGACCTGCACGTTCTGCGCCTCCTGTGTCGGGGGCGGGGTCGTGGGCGGCGGGGTCGCGCCCGTCTCGGTCGGATCCGGCGTCGGCAGCGGGGCGCCGCCCCCGCCGAGCACGTTCGCCAGCGCGAGGACGAGCACGGCGACGACCGCGATGAGCGACCAGAGCCAAGCGTTCGAGCGGCGCTTCACGGGACCGGTGACGATCGGGTTCGGCCTGGTGCGCGGCAGGCCGCCGGTCGACGGCAGCACCTCGGTGGGCGCCGAGGGCGCGCGGCCGGCCGTGCCCACCGTCGCCATGACGGACGGCGTCAGGATGCCCGGCACCGCGGCCGCGGCGCCGGCGACGTCGCCGCGGCGCAGCATCTGTGCCGCGCGGGCGAGGTGGAGCGCCGTCGCGGGGCGGTTCCGCGGGTTCTTGGCGATGCAGGAGAACACGAGGTTCCGCACGGGCTCCGGGATCGACGGCGGCAGCTCCGGCGGCGCGTCGTTGATCTGCGCCATGGCGATCGCGACCTGCGACTCGCCCGTGAACGGCCGCTTCCCGGCGAGCGCCTCGTACGCGACGATGCCGAGCGAGTAGATGTCCGTCGCGGGCGACGCGGGCTTGCCGCTCGCCTGCTCGGGGGAGAGGTACTGGACGGTGCCCATGACCTGACCGGTCGCCGTCAGCGGCACCTGGTCGGCGATGCGGGCGATGCCGAAGTCGGTGACCTTGGCCGAGCCCTCGGGGGTGATGAGCAGGTTGCCGGGCTTGATGTCGCGGTGCACGAGGCCGGCGGTGTGCGCGGCGTGCAGGGCCGATGCCGTCTGGGCGACGATGTCGAGGACCTTGTCGACAGGCAGCGAGCGCTCCCGCTCGATGAGCGCGGAGAGCGCCTCGCCCGGCACGAGCTCCATGACGAGGAACGCGCTGCCGTCCTCCTCGCCGTAGTCGTAGACGTTCGCGATGCCCTCGTGGTTCACGAGCGCCGCGTGCCGCGCCTCCGCGCGGAAGCGCTCGAGGAAGCCGGGGTCGCCGAGGTACTCGTCCTTGAGGATCTTGATCGCGACGGTGCGCTCGATGACGAGGTCGGTCGCCTGCCAGACCTCGCCCATGCCGCCGATGGCGATGCGATTGCCGAGCTGGTACCGCCCGCCGAACGTCATGCCGTGCTGGGGTCTCATCTCGTCATCACCTCCTCAACCACGCCTCGAGCACTGCCCGGCCGACCGGTGCCGACAGGGTGCTCGACAGCTGCTCCTCGGGCGGGAGTCCCCCGCCGTCCTGGACCACGACCGCCACGGCGATCTGCGGGTCGTCCGCCGGAGCGAATCCGGTGAACCACAGACTGTATGGCTGGCCCGGCCCGTTCTCGGCCGTCCCCGTCTTCCCCGCGACGCTGACGCCCTCGATCGCAGCCGTTTCGGCCGCGCCGCTGTCGACGCTCGCCACCATCATGTCAGTCAGCGCGCGCGCCGTGTTGGCGCTGATGGGCTGTCCGAGGGTCTGCGGCTGGATCGTTACCAGCGGGCTCTGGTCGGGAGCGATGACGGAGTCGACGAGCGTCGGCCGCATGAGCACGCCGTCGTTCGCGATCGCCCCGGCCACCATCGCCATCTGCAGCGGCGAGGCGAGCAGGCTCGACTGCCCGAACGCCGCGAGCATCGTCTGCGGCGCGTCGAGGAAGGCCGGGAACTGGCTCGGCGTCGAGTACATCGGCGACAGGTCCAGCCCGTCCTGCGGGGTGCAGCCGTACTCGATCGGGTCGAGCAGGCCCGCGAGGTCGAAGCCCTTGCAGAAGCCGAGGGCCTTGGCCTTGTCCTTGATCGGCACGTAGGTCAGCTCGTGGGCGAGCTCGGCCATCGGGATGTTGCACGACAGCCGGATCGCGTCGAAGAGCGAGACCGTCTCGCCCGGGCCGCAGGTGCCCTCGTTCGAGTTGTGGATGACGGCGCTCGACTGCGGGAGCTCGAGCTCGGACGGGTTCGGGAACGTCGAGTCCGGCGTGAACCGCCCGCTGTCGAGCGCGGCCGCCGCGACGACGAGCTTGAACGTCGAGCCGGGCGGGTCGAGGTCGCCGTTCGCCGCGCGGTTGATGAGCGGCTGGGCCGGGTCGGCGTCGAGCTGCTCGTAGGCCGCGTTGACGGCGTCCGTGTCGTGGGACGCGAGCGCGTTCGGATCGTACGTCGGCTTGGAGACCATGGCGAGGATGCGCCCGGTCTTCGGCTCCCACGCGATGACGGCGCCCGAGTAGTTCCCGAGCGCGTCCCACGCGGCCTGCTGGAGCCCGGCGTCGAGCGTCGTCTCGACCGCGGCGCCCTCCGGCTCCCGGCCGGTGAGGACCGCGTTCGCGAGGTCGAAGAACTGGCCGCCCGTCGCGGCGGTGAGATAGTCGTCGTACGCCGCCTCGAGGCCCGTGTTCAGTCCGTCGAGCGTGTAGCGGCCGGTGACCGGCGCCCACAGCGGACCGTTCGCGTACACCCGCTGGAAGCGGACGTCGCCGTCGGTCTCGATCGAGTAGGCGATCGGCTCGCCGCCGACGAGGATGGGTCCGCGGTTGATGTTCTGGTTCGCGAGGCGCGTCCGGGTGTTGAACGGGCCGCCGCGCAGGTCGTCGGCGGCGACCACCTGGATGAACGACGCCGCGACGAAGAGCGCGGAGAACATCGCGAGCACGACGACGCTCACGCGTCGCAGGTGCCGGCTGATCCCGGTCCCGCCGGGCCCGCCCGGTGCGTTCGCGCTCATGCCCCGACCACCAGCCTGGGCTGGTCGCCCGTCGCCGACTCGATGACGATGCGCGGCCCGCGCCGCACGCCGTCGGAGAGGCGCAGCAGCAGGGCGACGATGATCCAGTTCGCGACGAGCGAGGAGCCGCCGGCCGCGAGGAACGGCGTCGTCAGACCGGTCAGCGGGATGACGCGGGTCACGCCGCCGACGACGACGAACACCTGCAGGGCGAAGGCGAAGCCGAGGCCGACGGCGAGCAGGCGCCCGAAGTCGTCGCCGCCGGAGAAGCCGATGCGGAACGCGCGGCCCACGAAGAGCAGCAGCAGCGCCAGGATCGCGAACAGGCCGACGAGCCCGAGCTCCTCGCCGAGCGAGGCCATGATGAAGTCGCTGCCGGCGAGCGGCGTGATGTCGGGACGCCCGCGGCCCAGCCCGGTGCCGAAGGTGCCGCCGGCCGCGAAGCCGTACAGGCCCTGCACGAGCTGGTAGCTCTGCCCCTCGATGAAGTCCGGGTTGAAGGGGTCGAGCCAGGCGGCGAAGCGGTTGCCGACGTAGGGGAGCAGCCGGCTCGCGACGAGCGCGCCGCCGACGAACAGCACGACGCCGAGGACCACCCAGCTGAGCCGGCCCGTCGCCACGTAGAGCATCCCGAGGAACAGGCCGAAGTAGAGCAGCGCCGTCCCCAGGTCGCGCTGCACGACGAGGACGAGCATCGAGGCGGCGAACACGATGAGGATGGGTCCCAGGTCCCGCGCCCGCGGCAGGCGCATGCCGAGGAAGCGGCGGCCCACCATCGACAGCGAGTCGCGCGCCGTCACGAGATAGCCCGCGAAGAACACGGCGAGCGCGACCTTCGCGAACTCCCCCGGCTGGAACGACATCGGCCCCACCTCGACCCAGAGCCGCGCGCCGTTGACCTCCTTGCCGATGCCGGGGAGCATCGGCAGCACGAGCAGGATGAGCGCGACGAGCATCGCGAGGTAGCGGTAGCGGGACAGCGTGCGGTGGTTCCGCACGACGATCAGGGTCGCGATGGCGAGGACGATCGCGATCGCCGTCCACACCACCTGCCGCGTCGCCGCGGCATCCCATCCGGTCAGCCCCTCGGCGATGTCGATGCGGTGGATCTGCGCGATCCCGATGCCGCCGAGCAGCACGGCGATCGGCACGACGAACGGGTCCGCCTCCGGCGCGACGACCCGCAGCACGACGTGCACGACGACGACGAGCCCGCCCAGGCCGAGGAGCTGCCAGCTCAGCGACGGGTCGAACGGGGCGCCCGTGCCCAGCTCGACGAGCGCGACCGCCGCGGCGACGACGAGGATCGCGCCGAGGAGGAACGGCGCCTCCAGGTTCCGCAGGCGCGCCGGCTTCCGCAGCCGGACGACGATCGCCCCGGTCAGCGCGCTGACGCCGCGCGCCGGCGTCTCAGTGGAGCGCGGCATCGCGCAGCTCCTTCACCGTCGCGTCCGCCTCGGCGAGACTGTCGAGGCTGATCGTCTGCTCGACCTGGTTCCGCCGGTAGGTCGGCAGGTCCGTGAGGTCGAGGTCGTCGACGACGTAGGCGAGGCTGTGCAGGCTGATCGGACCGAGGTCCTGCTGCACGCCCTGGAACACGGCGACCTTGCCCTCGTACGCGGCGACCGGCCCCTGGTACGGGCCCACGAAATAGCGGGTCTGCGTCCACTGGTATGCGAGCCAGAGGCCCGCGACGACGGCGAGGATCGCGAGCACGATGAGCGTGATCGCCGTGGCGCGCCGCCGCCGGAGCCGCCGCCGGTCCTCCGTCACCAGGGCGTCGAGGAACTCGTCCGTCTCGGGCTCGAAGTGCGAGTCGTCGAGGGGCGTCGAGCGCAGCGGGTGCCGCAGCAGCGCCGGCAGGCGCGGCTGCGAGCGGGTGACGCGGGCGGGGGAGAACTTGAGGGGCTGCGTCGCGGACCCGACCACGATCGGCTCCCCCGGCGGCTCCTCCTCGTCACGGACGTCGACGACGACGATCGTCACGTTGTCGGGGGCGCCGTTGGCGAGGGTCTCCTTGAGCAGCGCCTCCGCCGCCGTCGACGGGTGGTGACGGGCGGCGAGGATCCGCCGGATCTCCGACTCCGCCACGCAGCTCGACAGGCCGTCCGAGCAGATCAGCCATCGGTCCCCCGGGCGGGTGCCGACCGACTCCGTGTCGACCTCGGGCGTCTGATCGATGTCGCCGAGCACCCGCATGAGGACGGAGCGGCGCGGGTGATGCGCCGCCTCCTCCGCGGTGATGCGCCCCGTCTCCACGAGACGCTGCACGAAGGTGTGGTCGTTCGTCATCTGCTCGAGCACGCCGCCGCGGAAGCGGTAGACGCGCGAGTCCCCGATGTGCGCGATGACGGCCGTGTCGCCGAGGAGCGCCACCGCCGAGACGGTCGTGCCCATGCCGGCGAGCTCCGGGTGGCCGGCGACCGTGTCCGCGATCGCCTCCTGCGCCTCGACGAGGCCGTTGCGCAGCGCAAGCTCCGCCTCCGAGGGCGAGTCGAACTCGCGGTCCAGCTCGCGCAGGCTCCGGATCGCGAGCGCCGAGGCGACGTCCCCGCCCGCGTGGCCGCCCATGCCGTCGGCGACGACGAAGAGGCGGTGGCCCGCGTAGCCGGAGTCCTGATTGTTCGACCGGGTCAGGCCGACATCGGAGATCGCGTGCGCGCGCGGATGCGTCGCCAAGACCTACCCCCGCAGCTCGAAGGTCGTCGTGCCGATCGTGATCGGCGTGCGCAGCGGCACCGGCGTGGGCGCGTGCACGCGGGCGCCGTCGAGGAACGTCCCGTTCGTCGAGTCGAGGTCCTGGATGACCCAGCCGGTCGGCCAGTGCAGCAGGCGTGCGTGGCGGCTCGAGGTGAAGTCGTCCCGGATGACGAGGCCCGACTCCGCGGAGCGGCCGATCGTCAGCTCCTCCTCCGGCAGCTCCAGCTCGAGGCCGGCCTTCGGACCGTCCGTGATGACGAGACGCCGCGGCGGCGTCTGCTGCGTCGACCCCGGCTCCTCGTCGAACGACAGCGCGGGCGGGGCCGAGCCGCGGCGCGGGCCGCCGACCGGCGTCGAGGCGGGGGCCGTCGCCGTCGCGCGCGCCGCCATCTGCTCCTCCCGCGCACGGGCCACGACTCGGCGCACCTGCTGGCCGAAGAGGTCGGAGCGCAGCGCGTAGACGACGCCGAACACGAAGACCCACATGAGCGCCAGGAAGCCGAACTTCAGGAGCATGTAGGTGAGTTCGCTCACCGGGCGGCTCCTCTGCCCGGCCCCGCGCCGGATGGTCCGCCGGCGGCGCGGGCGAGGACGCGGAACACGATCCGCGTGCGGCCGATGTCGATCACCGAGTCCGGCTCGAGCAGCGCCTGCTTGACGGGCTTGCCGTCGAGCTTCGAGCCGTTGGTGCTGCCGAGATCGTTCACCTGGGCGCGCTTGCCGTCCCAGATGATCTCGACGTGCTTGCGGGAGATGCCGGTGTCCTCGACCGTGATGTCCGCCTCGCTGCCGCGGCCGATGACGGTGCGGGCCCGCTTGATCTCGTGCCGGATGCCGTTCACCTCGAGGATGGGCGTCCACTCGACGCGGCCCTCCGTGCTCGCGGAGCGCACGTCGACCATGCCCTGACTGAGGCCCGGGTCGGCGAGGAAGCGGATGGCGATGCCGCCGGGGAAGGAGTAGCGCTGCGTGATCGCGTGCCGCTGCACGAGCTCCGTCAGCTCGCTGACCAGCGGGGCGCCGAGCGCGGTGAGCCGCTCGTGGTCGGCGGGCGAGAGGCCGATCGTGAACTCGTTCGGCACGAGGATGCGGTCGCGGGAGACGATCGCGGCCTTCGTGTCGAGCTCGCGGCGCAGCGCGGCCGAGATCTCGACCGGCTGCACGCCGGACTTGAACGTCTTGGCGAAGGCGCCGTTGACGGCGCGCTCCAGCCCGCGCTCGAAGCTGTCGAGAAGTCCCACGCCGCTCCTGTGTGTTCTGCGTGCCCTGCCAGTGACCGGGACCAGGGTAACCGAGCGGCCTTCACGTGGCCCGGACGCCGCCCCGGGGCTCCGGCTCAGGCGTCGGCGAGCTTCGTCCAGGTCACGCTGACGGCCATCTCCGCGTTGGAGATCGACGCGTCGTTGGTCTGGATGAACGCCGCGATGTCCGCGTACTTCGTCGGATCCGTGAACGGGATCACGGCGTCGATCGAGACCGTCATGAAGTTCTGGCGCGACGGGTCCGTACCGACGCAGGTCGAGTACGGTCCGTAGTACCAGCGGATCGGGTCCAGGCCGCTCTGCTGCTTGAGATAGAACCGGGCCTGCCGCGATGGCACGGAGACGGTGTCGCAGGGCACGTTCGCCTGGTACGTGGCGCGCCAGAGCCCGTATGCGCCGGGGTTCTCGTCGTAGCGCACGGTCCAGTCGTCGCGGCTGACGGACACCTTGGGCACCTCGTCGGCGGTGGGGCTGCCGCTCCACGGGCAGCCGAGGAAGCCCCAGGTGCCGCTGCTGTACTGCGCATACTGGACGGCGGAGCAGGAGCCCCAGACGCTGACGAGGCCGGTGCCGGGACCGGCGGGGCCGGTCGCCCCGGCGGCGCCGTCCGTGCCGTTCGTGCCCGGGGCTCCCATCGCGCCGGTGGCGCCGTTGCAGACGTAGCTCGTCGTGGCGCCGAGCACGATCTTGATGCCGCCGAGTCCCGAGCAGTTCGCGGTGCCGGTCGCCTCGGCGGTGATGACCGGGGTCGCGCCGTCGGTGCCGTTCGTGCCGTCGATGCCTGGTGCGCCCGGGAGGCCGTCGGCACCGGCCGGACCTGCCGGGCCGGGTGCGCCGATCGGGCCGACTGGACCGGCGGAGCCCGGGAGGCCGGTCGGCCCGGCGGGGCCGGCCGGACCGGCAGGCCCCTGGAGGCCGGGCACGCCGTTCAGACCGGGGATGCCCGGGAGGCCGCTGGGGCCGGTGGCGCCGGCCGGACCCGTGGCGCCGGTCGCCCCGGTCGCGCCGGCAGGCCCCTGCGCCCCGTCCGCCCCCGCGGGACCTTGGGCGCCCGCGGGACCGGCAGGGCCTGCGGGACCAGCAGGGCCTGCGGGACCGGCGGGTCCCTGGGCGCCGCTCGTGCCGTCCTGTCCCGCCTGTCCGGCTGGCCCCGCGGCCCCCGTCGGGCCGACGGGACCCTGCGGTCCGGCGCAGCCCGCGAGGGCGAGCGCACTCAAGATGACGGCGGCGCCCAGCGCCCGAAGTGCCCCCTGCATGCGGAATACCGTACTAGCCGCGCCGGCCGGAGGTGCTACCCTCGAATGTCCGGTTTCGACCGGACGACGCGCGCGAGTGGTGAAATGGCAGACACGCTGGCTTCAGGTGCCAGTGCTCGCAAGGGCGTGCGGGTTCAAGTCCCGCCTCGCGCACCATCCCGTCATCCGGGTCGACGGCGGAACGCCATCGTCCAGTTCGTCTCCCAGGTCTGGCCGGCGTCGGCGGAGAAGGCCTGCTCCCAGCGGAGCTCGTCCGCATGGACGCGCGACCAGACGAAGCGGACGACGATCGGGACCCCGTCGAGCACGTCCTCGGCGGTGAACGTGCCGACGCCGTCCGCGAAGGAGCCGACGACAGGGACGTCGAGTCGGCCCGGGAAGCGGCCGTCGAGCCACCAGATCGACCAGCTCCCGGTCGCGGCGTCGAACGAGCGGAGCGCGACGGCGCGGTAGGCGCCCTCGGGCAGGTGCAGCACGTTGTTCTCGACGTTCCCGTAGCCGCCGAGGATCTGCCGGGTCGACATCTCCCCGGGGAACTCGATCCATTCGTCGCTGCCGACGAGCCGCTCTGCGAGACGGCGGTGCGTCACGTCCCAGTCGCCGATCACGAAGTCGAAGTCGGTCGGGGCATCGGAGCGGAGCGGCGGGCTCATGCCGAGAGAGTACGAGCGACCACCGACATCGCGACCCCGGAAAGACCTCCGTCCATCCCGGACATGAGAGTCTCGTGGACGTGATCGACGAGACGGGCGTTCGCGCACGCTTCACCGCGCTCGTCGGCGAGGTCGCAGACCCGCTGCGGCGGTTCCTTGCGCGGCGCACCGACGCGGACACCGCGGAGGACGTCCTCGCGGACACGCTGCTCGTGCTGTGGCGGCGGATCCGGGAGGTGCCGGCGGCGCCGGGGGAGGCGCTGCCGTGGGCGTTCGGCGTCGCGCATCGGACGCTCGCGAACGCGGAACGATCCGCCCGGCGACGCGACCGCCTCGCCGCGCGGATCGCCGCCATCGACCCGCCGCAGGACGTTCCCTCGCCCGCCGACTCGGATGCGGACGACGGCGCCGCGGTCCGCGCCGCGCTCGCGGGACTGCGACCCGCCGACGCCGAGGTGCTGCGCCTCTGGGCGTGGGAGGGGCTCGAGGCGGCGGCCATCGGGCGTGTGCTGTCGATCTCGCCGAACGCCGCGTCCATCCGGCTCCACCGGGCGAAGGCGCGGCTGCGCGAGGAGCTCGGAAAGACCGCCGTCGCGGGCGGACATGTCGATGGTGAAGGGAGGCGCCGATGAACACCTTCGACGACGACGAGCTCCGGCTCCGGCTCCGCCGGGTCGACCCGGCACGCGACCTCCCGGCCTTCGACCAGGAGAGGACCGCCCGCATGTCCCAGCAGACCATCGAGAACGCGCAGCCGGAGACCCCGGATCCCGCGCCGCGTCGCCGCGGCCTGTGGTGGGGCATCGGCGGAGCGCTCGCCGGCGTCGCCGCCGCATCCGTCGTGACGGCGGTCGTGCTGACGAGCGGCGTCGGCGGCCCGGCCGCCCCCGGCGCGAAGCGGCCGCCGCTGCAGCTCGCCGACCAGGGGCAGAACGTCGCCGCGATGTGCATGGCGCTCACCCCCGAGCTGCTCGACGGGAACCAGGGCGCGTTCCGCGGCACCGTCGTCGCCATCGAGGGCGATCGCGTCACGGTCCAGGTCGACCTCGTCTATCGCGGCGAGCCCGGTCCGACCGTCGAGCTCACGCAGCAGGACGCGCAGGCGGCCGACTTCTCCGCGACCCAGTACGTCCTCGGCGGATCCTTCCTCATCAGCTACAGCGACGGCTACGTCGCCTACTGCGGGCAGAGCGCCGCGGCCTCGCCCGAGCTGACGGCGGTGTACGAGGCGGCGTACGGTCCCGGCACCCCGGTGGGCGGGCAGGGTGTCGCGGTCGGCGAGCCCGCTCCCGGGCAGCCGGGCACCGAGCAGCCCTCCCCGAAGCTCCCGGCCGAGCTCGACGGGCCGGTGACGATCGGCGAGCCGCAGGACCTCATCGTCGACGCCGCGCTCGACCTGCCGATCGACGGGTACCCGTCCGAGGCGACGCATGTCCGCGTGACGATCACGGGGCACGGTGCCGGCTCGATGAGCTTCGACTCGGATGCGCCCGGCTTCGCCGTCACCGGGACCTGGACGGCCGACGACGCGGCCGCGGGCCTCGCCGTCACGACGGCCGACATCCCGCTCGCCGAGGCGACCCTGCTGCGCTTCCGTCCCTCCGAGGGCTTCTCCGCGACAGTCGTCCTGCAGTACGTGGCGGTGCCGCAGGCCTGAGCTCGCGTGTCCGCACCGCCGCTACGCCGCCCGCGGCGACTTGAGGAGCATGCCGGCGATGAGGAAGCCGGCGCCCGCGACGATGTGCCCGGCCATCCAGACCGGTCCGCTGAACTGGAACGGCAGCACGGGGTTCCAGACCACGATGATCGGCACGTAGACGGCGAGCCACCACCACCGCCGGGCCTGGATGGCGAACCACGCGCAGATCACGGCGAGGATCGCGATGGCGTAGCGGAACACCATGTTCCCCTCCCAGCCGGTGAGGAACGCGGCGACCAGGCAGACGAGCGCGGCGAGCAGGCCGGGCGCGAGCGCGTTCCGCTGGTATTCGACGGGACGTCGCTTCGGGTTGCTCACGCCATCATCCTGCTACGCCACCCCGAGCAGCACCGTCACCGCGACGGCGATCAGGCCGATGAGCGCGAGGCCCGCGCCGCACAGCCAGCGCGGGAAGTCGGTCCAGCGCGCCCAGAACCAGCCGAGCCAGTAGAGCGTCGCGATCGCGATCGCGTTCGACGCCCACAGCTCGATCCCCGAGTCGCCCGGCCACCAGAACGGCGCGAGCGCCGGCAGCGCCACGAGCACCGTCATGCACAGGGAGGCGAGCGCGGCCGTCCAGACGTCGCGCGCGACCGCGACGCGCGGAGGGCGTTCTCCCGCCTGCCGCGCCGCGAGGCGCGCGCGGCCCTGCCGGAAGACATCGCTCACGACGACGAAGCCCGCGTCGATGACCGCCCAGGCGCCGACGAGCAGCCAGGCCGTCCACAGCGCGTCGTCCGCGCTCAGGTCCTCGCCCCAGGCCGTGCGGACGGCGCTCGTCGCGCCGATCACCATGATCAGGCAGAACGTGCCCTCGAGGAGCGAGTCGCCGGCGTCGAGGGTGTTCGCGAGGCGGTGCAGGAAGCCCTTCGACTCGCCCTTCGACTCGCTCCGCTCGCTCAGGGGGCCAGGGCCGCTCAGCGGACGCCCTTCATGAGGCGCAGCACCCACGGCGTGATCGCGAGCGTCACGCCGGCGAGCGCGAGCGTGCCGACGCCGAGCCAGAGGAAGTACGGGCCCTCGTTCTGCTCGTCGTAGAGC
>JAGIAU010000033.1 GCA_017744755.1 Microbacteriaceae bacterium | reverse complement strand
CCGCCGGGCCGAGCGCTGGAAGCGCTTCGCGTTCTCGACCGGACGGAACGTCCAGATCGTGCCGTCCTGATGCCGGTAGGCCTTGAGCCCCTCGAAGATCTCCTGGCCGTAGTGCAGCACCGCGGCCGCCGGGTCGAGCGAGATCGGGCCGTACGGGAGGACGCGGGGGCGGTGCCACCCGCCCTTCTCCGACCAGTGGATGTCGACCATGTGGTCGGTGAAGACCTCGCCGAAGCCGGGCGCCTCGAGGATGCGGGAGAGGTCGTCCTCCGGACGGGGGCTCTCGTGGAGGGTGCGGGCGAACTCGAGCGTCGCGTCCGCGAGCAGGTTCTTCATCGTCGTTCCTTGCGTGGTGGGGTCGTCAGAGTCGGGTGAGGATCGCATCGCCGACCTCGGTCGTCGACCGTGCGGCGCCGCCGCGGGTCGCGAGATCGGCGTCGACCGCCGCGACGATCCGAGCGGCCGCGTCCTGCTCCCCGACGTGCTCGAGGAGGAGGGCGGCCGAGAGGATCGCCGCGGTGGGGTCTGCGATGCCGCGTCCAGCGATGTCCGGGGCCGAGCCGTGCACTGGTTCGAACATGCTGGGGAAGGCGCCGTCCGGGTTGATGTTCCCCGAGGCCGCCAGCCCGATGCCGCCGCTGATCGCGCCGGCCAGGTCGGTGAGGATGTCGCCGAACAGGTTGTCGGTGACGATGACGTCGAATCTAGCAGGATCGGTGACGAAGAAGATCGTCGCGGCGTCGACGTGCATGTAGTCGACGGTCACGGCCGGGAAGTCCTTCGCGACCTCGTCGACGACGCGCTGCCAGAGGGAGCCGGCGAAGACGAGGACGTTCGTCTTGTGCACCAGGGTCAGCTTCCCGCGGCGCTTCGCGGCGCGCGCGAAGGCGTCGCGGACGACGCGCTCGACGCCGTGCGCCGTGTTCACCGAGAGCTCGTTCGCGATCTCGTGCGGGGTGCCCCTGCGGATCGCGCCGCCGTTGCCGACGTAGGGTCCCTCCGTGCCCTCGCGGACGACGACGAAGTCGACGTCGCCGTGCTTCGCGAGCGGGCTCACGACGCCGGGGACGATGCGGGTCGGGCGGAGGTTCACGTACTGGTCGAGCTCGAAGCGCATCCGCAGCAGCAGCCCGCGCTCGATGCTCGCATCCTTGAGCCGCGGATCGCCGGGCACGCCGCCGACGGCGCCGAACAGGATCGCGTCCGCCCGCTTGATCGCGTCGAACTCGTCCTCCGGCAGCACCTGGCCGTCCTCGAGGTAGCGTTCGGCGCCGAGCCGGTACGTCGTCTTCGCGAGCTCGAGGCCGGCGGCCGGGGCCACCGCGTCGAGGACGCGGAGCGCCTCCGCGATGACCTCCGGACCGATGCCGTCACCCGGGATGACGGCGAGCGACAGCGTCCTGGTCATGCCTCCAAGCGTACTCGCGCGCTCAGACCGTCGATGGCCTCCTCGAGCACGTGCATCCCGCCGGATGCCGCCATCGCGGCCTGCAGCCGGGCCGCGTGCTCACGGAACCGCGGCTGCCGCAGGACGTCGCGGACCGCCGATCGGATCTCGCCGGGACGCGCGGTCTCGCGCTTGATGCGCCGGCCGACGCCCGACCAGAGGACGCGGGCCGCGACCTCGGGCTTGTCCTCCTTGCCGCTCGTCGTGACGATCGGGACGCCGTGGCGCAGGGCGTACTGGACGCCGCCGTAGCCGCCGTTCGTGACCAGGACGTCGGTCTTCGGCAGCAGCTCGTCATAGGGCAGGTATTCGGCGGCACGGGCGTTCGCCGGGAGCGGCGGCAGGGTGTCGAGCGGTCGCCCGCCGGTCGCGACGACGACGAGGACGTCCTCCTCGGCGAGCGCTTCGACGGCCGGGGCGACGAGCTGGCTCCAGTCCTTGTTCGCGATGGTGCCCTGCGTCACGTGGACGACGGGCCGCGATCCGTCGAGCTCGCCCCACCACTCGGGCAGCGGCGCGCTGGACCCGGTCGCGGACAGCGGGCCGGCGAAGCGCAGCCCCGCCGGCGCGTCGGAGCGCGGGTACTCGAACTCGGGGACGGTGAACTGCACGATGGCCTCGGCCTGCCGGCCCCAGTCGAGCGGGTTGAAGGCGAGCGGCCGGCCGGTCTCCTCGAGCGCGATGTCGTTCGCGACCTCGATGACCGGCTGGAAGACGGTGCCCATGACGAGGCTCGCGAGGAGCGCGTTCCGCACGCGGCCGATCGGGCCGGGGACCGGGAGGAGCCCCATGCCGTTCGGGGCGGTGTCCCGGCTGCCGAGCCCGAGCGGGAGCACGCCGCACATGACGATGGCGGGGCGGTCCTCGCGCGGGCCGCCGAGGAGCATCGCGGCGCCCGCGTAGGCGGGGTCGGTGAGCAGCACGTCGATCGGCTCCGCGGCGTGCGCCTCGCGGACGGCTCGGGCCTGGCCACGGCTGGGCTTGACGAAGATGTGGACGATGTCGAAGGCGAGCGCCTTGGCGCCCTTGAGGGCCGCGCGCTCCGGGAACACCCGGTCGAAGTCCATCCGGTCGTCGAAGTCGGCGTCGGGCGGGAGCGGGATGTGGGTCGCGCCGGTCGCGTTCACCTGCTCGGCGAAGCGGGCGCCGGTGATGAAGCGGACGCGGTCGCCGCGATCGACGAGGTGCCTCGCGACGGCGAGCAGCGGCGTGACGTGCCCGTGGATGGGGACGGAGGCGATGACGATGGAGGACATGCGGGGAATCTTTCGGTCGACCCAGAATGCTATGGGTTAGTATTCGATACAGCAAGACAGTATTCACTTGCACGATCAGGTAGTCAATACCTTCTTCTGAATCGAGCGCCATGAACGCACCCGGCGACGCCCCCCGCACCTACCACTCCGACCTCCGCCGGCACCAGGCCGAGGCGACGCGCATCCGCGTCGTCGAGGCCGCCGTCGAGCTGTTCGGCGCGCAGGGCTACGCGGGCACCTCGCTGGCGCGCATCGCCGAGCAGGCGGGCGTCTCCGTCGAGACCGTGCGCAACCACGGCCCCAAGGCCGCCCTGCTGCGCGCCGCGACCGAGTACGCCGCGTTCGGACTCGAGAGCGGCGGCGACTGGGAGGGCTTCGAGGAGGCGCAGCCGATCCTCGCCGTCGCCAGCAAGGAGGACCTCGTCGCGCCGAGCGCCGCGAACATGACCGCGGTCGCGGCCCGCGGCGCCGCCGTCTGGCGCGCGATCTCCGGCGCCGCGACGAGCGACCCCGAGATCGCGGAGACCTACCGCGCCCTCTGCGCCGACATCCGGTCGCAGAACGCCAAGATCCTGCGCATCTTCGCCGACCGCGGCTGGCTCCGGGAGGGCATGACCTTCCAGGAGGCGGTCGACTTCTTCACCGTCGTCATCAGCTTCGACACCTACATCCGCGTCGTGCTCGTCGAGCAGCGGCCCGTCGAGGAGTACCAGGGCTACCTCGAGCGGATGCTGCGGTACCTGCTCGGGCTCGGCTAGGGCGTTCTACCCCTCGATCAGGTCGATCTCCACGAGCAGATCGGCCTCGATCGCCGTGCGGAGATCGGCGAGCACGTGTTCGGGCACCGCGGAGTCGACCGTGAGGATCGAGAGCGCGTGGCCGCCGGCCTCGTCGCGCGCGATCGCCATGCCGGCGATGTTGATGTCCGCGTCGCCGAACGCCTTGCCGTACGCCGCCACGATCCCCGGGCGATCCTGGTACTGCATGACGATGTGGTGCTCGGCGATCGGCACCTCGATCTCGTAGCCGTCGATGCCGATGATCTTCTCGACCATCTTCGTGCCCGAGAGCGTGCCCGCGACGCGGACCGTGCGACCATCGGCGAGGACGCCCGTGAGCGTGGTCGTGTTCCGGTAGTCCTTCGACTCCGACGCCGTGGTCAGCGAGGTCTCGATGCCGCGCTGCTCGGCGAGCAGGGGGGCGTTCACGTACGACACCTTCTCGCTGACGATCGGGGTGAAGAAGCCCTTGAGCGCCGCGAGCTTGTACACGCTCACGTCGTAGTCGGCGAGCTCGCCGCGGACGTCGACGTCGAGGCGGGTGAGCGCCGCCGGGGCGAGGCCGGAGAGGATCTGGCCGAGCTTCTCGACGAGCGCGATGCCGGGGCGGACGAAGGGGTCGATGATGCCGCCCGCGACGTTGACGGCGTCGGGGACGAGGTCGCCCTCGAGGGCGAGCTTGACGGAGCGCGCGACCGCGATGCCCGCCTTCTCCTGCGCCTCCTCCGTGCTCGCGCCGAGATGCGGCGTGAGGACGACGCCGGGGGCGGCGAGCAGCGGCGAGTCGGCGGCAGGCGGCTCGCTCACGAACACGTCGAGGCCCGCGCCGGCGATCTCGCCGGCGCGGAGGGCCTCCGCGAGCGCCTGCTCGTCGATGAGTCCGCCACGGGCGACGTTGACGATGAACGCGCTGCGCTTCATGGCGCGGAGCTGCTCGGCGCCGATCATGCCGGTCGTCTCCGGCGTCTTCGGCATGTGGATCGTGATGAAGTCGCTCGTCGCGATGAGCTCGTCGAGCCCGACGAGCCGGACCCCGAGCTGCTGCGCGCGGGCGGCCGTGACATAGGGGTCGTAGGCGACGATCTCGACGCCGAAGGCCTGCAGCCGAGCCGCGATGAGCGCGCCGATGCGGCCGAGGCCGATGATGCCGACCGTCTTCTCGTAGAGCTCCGTGCCCGTGTACTTCGAGCGCTTCCACTGGCCCGCCGCGAGGCTCGCGTGCGCCGCCGGGATGTGGCGCGCGAGGCTCAGGATGTGGCCGATCGTGAGCTCGGCGGCGGAGATGATGTTCGACGTCGGCGCGTTCACCACCATGACGCCGGCGGTCGTCGCCGACTTGATGTCGACGTTGTCGAGGCCGACGCCCGCGCGGGCGATGACCTGCAGCTTCGGGGCCGCGGCGATCGCCTCGGCGTCCATCTTCGTCGCGGAACGGATGAGGACGGCGTTCGCCTCGGCGAGCGCCTCCAGGAGTGCGACGCGGTCGGTGCCGTCGACGCTGCGCACGTCGAAATCGGGTCCGAGCGCCTCGACGGTCGCGGGTGAGAGTTCTTCGGCGATCAGGACGACCGGCTTCGACACGTGTGGAATTCCTCGGGCTCGCGGCGGAAGATGCCCGTCCAGGCTAGCGGACCGCGGCCGGACCCCCCGCCCGACGGGGTCACGTTACGGGAACGGTCGGCGACGCGTCGGGCACGCGGCGGCCCGTGATGGTGCTCTCCGGGAGGAACTTCACCTTCGCCGAGCCCGTGAGGCGGTCGCCGTCGATGTAGTAGTTGATGGGGACCGTCACCGCGAGCGGCTTCGTGATCCGCGTCGTCAGGAGATAGTGGTTCGGGGCGAGCTGCTGGATCGAGACGATCTCCATCCCCTCGACGCCCTTCGCCTCCGTGAGGTTCTGGGCGTGCAGGACGCCGTTCTCCTCCCAGAAACGGGTCAGCCCCGTCATCTCGCCCAGCAGTGTCTTCTGCGTGGTCTCCCACGTCCCGACGATCGACGCCCCCATGCGGACCATTCTGTCGGCAGACGGGAGCGCCGCCAAGTCATGCGGCCGGCCGCTCCGGGCAGCGGGTGCCGGTGTAGATCGTCGGCATGCAGCGGTTGCAGTGGATGCACAGCGACGGGGTGCTCGCATCCGCCGCGATCCGGTTGACGAGATCGGGCTCCCGCAGCAGCGCCCGCGCCATCGCGACGTAGCCGAAGCCCTCCCCCATCGCCGTGTCCATGCCGGCGCGGTCGACCACGCCGCCGAGGAGGATGAGGGGGATGTTCACCACCTCCTGGAACCGCTTCGCCTGCTCCAGGAAGTAGAGCGGCGCGTAGGGGTACGCCTTGAGGAAGCGCTTGCCGACGAGCCGGAGCCCGGCGCGCATGATCGGCGAGTGCATCGCCGCGGCGAACTCGCGCACCGGCGCGCCGCCCTTGAAGAGGAACATCGGGTCGCGCAGCGACGAGCCCGCCGTCAGCTCGAGCGCGTCGAGGCAGCCGTCGTCGCTCAGCCAGCGCGCGGTCTGCAGCGACTCGGCGAGCCGGATGCCCGTCCTCGCGCCGTCCTCCATGTTGAGCTTCGCGATGACGGCGGCCTGGTCGCCGACCGCGGCGCGCACGGCCGCGACGACGCCGCGCGCGACCTTGGCGCGGTTGAACAGGCTCCCGCCGAACTCGTCGCGGCGCCGGTTCAGGTCGGGGGCGAGGAACGAGCTGGCGAAGTAGTTGTGGCCCAGATGCACCTCGACGCAGTCGAAGCCGACATCGACGGCCATCCGCGCGGCCTCCGCATGCTGGCGGGTGATGCGGTCCACATCGGCCCGGGTCGCCGCACGGTTGAAGCGCATCCCGAGGGGATTGAACGATCGGGACGGGGCCAGGGTCCCGAGCCCCGTCGACGAGGCGTCGGAGACGGGTCCGGCGTGCCCGATCTGCGCCGAGACCTTCGCCCCGGCCGCGTGCACCGCCTCCGTCAGCCGCCGCAGCCCGGGCAGCGCCTCCGGCCGCCAGTGGATCTGGTCCCGCTCCGTGCGGCCCTCCGGCGCGACGGCGAGGTAGGCGACCGTCGTCATGCCGACGCCGCCGCGGGCGACCGCGAGGTGGTACTCGATGAGCTCGTCGCTCACGAGCCCGCCGGGCGCCATGCCCTCCCACGTCGCGGCCTTGATGACGCGGTTGCGCAGCGCCACCGGACCGAGCATCGCGGGAGCGAGGACGTCCGGTGCCTGCACGCCCCCACGCTATCCCGCGCCGCGGGCGCGAGGCCGCTGCGCCGTGCGTAGAGTGAACGCATGGGGACCTATGCCGTTACCGGCGGGGCCTCCGGCATGGGGGCCGCGACCGTCGCACGCCTGCGCGCCGAGGGCCACGCCGTCATCACCGTCGACCAGCGGGACGCGGACGTCGTCGCGGATCTGTCGACCGCCGAGGGGCGTTCCGCCGCCGCAGCGGGCGTGCTCGAGCGCTCCGGCGGCCGCCTCGACGGGGCCGTGCTCGCCGCGGGCCTCGGCCCGACGAACGACCCGGGCCGCGTCCACCTCATCGCCGAGGTGAACTACTTCGGCGTCGTCGAGCTGCTCGAGGCCTGGCGCCCGGCGCTCGCGGCCGCGGGGAAGGCGCACGTCGTCGCGTTCTCCTCGAACTCGACGACGACCGTGCCCGCGGTGCCGGGCGCGGTCGTGCGGTCCTTCCTCGCGGGCGACGGCCGGGCGGCGGAACGCGCGGCTGCGCGCCTCGGCGCGAAGAACGCCCCCGCGATGGCCTACGCGGGCTCCAAGATCGCCCTCTCCCGCTGGCTGCGCCGCGCGGCGGTGACCGCCGACTGGGCCGGCGCCGGCATCCGGCTGAACGCGATCGCGCCCGGCGCGATCCTCACGCCGCTGCTGCGGAAGCAGCTCGATGATCCGGCGACGGCGGGGGCGATCGAGTCGTTCCCAGTGCCGATCGGCGGCTTCGGCGAGCCCGACGCGCTCGCCGCCTGGGTCGTCTTCATGCTGAGCCCGGCCGCGGACTTCCTGTGCGGCTCGGTCGTCTTCGTCGACGGCGGCACGGACGCGTACTTCCGCGCGGACGACTGGCCGGCCGCCCCCGGCCTGCTCCGCGTGCGCGCGTACCTCAGGCGCATGCGGGCGTTCCGTCCCTTCCCCCGCCCCTGACCCTCGCCGAGCCCGCGTGGTCGGCGCCCGGTCAGGGTGTTCTGCAACGCCTCAGGGTGTTTCTCGCCCTGAATGAGCGAGAAACACCCTGAGCGAGCGTCCGGGGCCGGCCGGCCGGGAGGGAGGGGAGGGTGGTCAGCGCGCGGCGCTGCCCTCGACGTAGTCGGAGTCCTGGGACTTCCAGGCGAAGAGGGCGCGGAGCTGGCGGCCCGTCGTCTCGATCGGGTGCGTCTCGGCCTCGGCGCGGAGCGACTTGAACTCCGGCGCGCCGCCGTCCTGATCGTCGATGAAGCGCTTCGCGAACGCGCCGCTCTGGATGTCCGCGAGGACGTCCTTCATGCGCGTCTTGACCGAGGGGTCGATGATGCGCGGGCCGGAGACGTAGTCGCCGTACTCGGCGGTGTCGGAGATCGACCAGTTCATCTTCGCGATGCCGCCCTCGTTGATGAGGTCGACGATGAGCTTGAGCTCGTGCAGCACCTCGAAGTAGGCGACCTCGGGCTGGTAGCCCGCCTCGGTCAGCGTCTCGAAGCCGTACTTGATGAGCTGCTCGAGCGAGCCGCAGAGCACGGACTGCTCGCCGAAGAGGTCCGTCTCGGTCTCCTCGGTGAACGTCGTCTTGATGACGCCCGCGCGAGTGCCGCCGATCGCCTTCGCGTAGGAGAACGCGAGGTCCCAGGCGCCGCCGGTCGCGTCCTGCTCGACGGCGACGATGTCCGGGATGCCGCGACCGGCGACGAACTCGCGGCGCACGGTGTGGCCCGGCGCCTTCGGGGCGACGAGGAGGACGTCGACGCCCTCCGGGAGCCCGATGTAGCCGAAGCGGACGTTGAAGCCGTGGCCGAAGAGGAGCGCGTTCCCCGCCTCGAGGTTGTCCTTGATGTCCTGCGCGTAGAGCGAGCGCTGCGTCTGGTCGGGCGCGAGGACGACGACGACGTCGGCCCACTTGGCGGCCTCGGCCGAGGGCAGCACCTCGAAGCCGGCCTCGACGGCCTTCGCGACCGACTTGGAGTCGGGGCGCAGGCCGATCTTCACCTCGACGCCGGAGTCGCGGAGGTTCTGCGCGTGGGCGTGGCCCTGGGAGCCGTAGCCGATGACCGCGACCTTCTTGCCCTGGATGATCGAGAGGTCGGCGTCCTTGTCGTAGACGATCTCAGCCAATTTCGTTTCCTTTTCTCTTGGACTAGCTAGTTCTTGAAGACGCGTTCGGTGATGGACTTGCCGCCGCGGCCGATGGCGAGCGCACCGGACTGGGCGATCTCCTTGATGCCGTACGGCTCGAGGAGCCGCAGCAGCGCCTGCACCTTGCCGGAGTCGCCCGTCACCTCGACGACGAGCGCGTCCGTCGACACGTCGACGACCTGCGCGCGGAAGAGGGACACGGCCTCGAGCACCTGCGAGCGCGTCGAGGCGTCGGCGCGGACCTTGACGAGCAGATGCTCGCGGATGACGGAGGCGGCCTGCTCGAGCTCGACGACCTTGATGACGTTGATGAGCTTGTTCAGCTGCTTCGTCACCTGCTCGAGCGGCGCGCCCTCGACGTCGACGACGACCGTGATGCGGGAGAGGCCCTCGATCTCGGTGACGCCGACGGCGAGCGAGTCGATGTTGAAGCCGCGGCGCGCGAAGAGGCCCGCGACGCGGGTCAGCAGACCCGGCTTGTCCTCGACGAGGAGGGAGAGAACGTGCGTCGCCATGCTGCTCAGTCCTCTTCCCAGTGCGGCGCGTGGTCGCGCGCGTACTGCACGTTCGAGTTCCCGACGCCCTGCGGGACCATGGGCCACACCATGGCGTCGCGGCTCACGATGAAGTCGATGACGACGGGCCGGTCGTTCGTCGCGAGGGCGAGCTTGATGGCGTCGTCGATCTCCTCCTCCTTCGTCACGCGGATGCCGAGGCAGCCGTAGGCCTCCGCGAGCTTGAGGAAGTCGGGGATCATCGCCGTGCCGGCGCCCGTGTTCAGGTCGGTGAACGAGTGCCGGCCTTCGTAGAAGAGGGTCTGCCACTGGCGCACCATGCCGAGCGAGGAGTTGTTGATGATGGCGACCTTGATCGGGATCTCGTTGATCGTGCAGGTCGCGAGCTCCTGGTTGGTCATCTGGAAGCAGCCGTCGCCGTCGATCGCCCACACGACGCGGTCCGGCTCGGCGACCTTCGCGCCCATCGCCG
This sequence comes from Microbacteriaceae bacterium, assembly GCA_017744755.1. Taxonomy (GTDB): domain Bacteria; phylum Actinomycetota; class Actinomycetes; order Actinomycetales; family Microbacteriaceae; genus 73-13. Next base: position 4,159 of record JAGIAU010000033.1, on the reverse strand, counting down.
CGGGGATCGAGTAGCCCATCGTGCCCGCGCCGCCGGAGTTGAGCCAGGCGTTCGGCCGCTCGTACCGGATGAACTGCGCCGCCCACATCTGGTGCTGGCCGACGCCCGCGGCGTAGACCGCCTCGGGGCCGGTCAGCTCGCCGATGCGCTGGATGACCTTCTGCGGGGACAGGTGGCCGTCGGTCGGCTCGTCCCAGCCGAGCGGATACGTCTCGCGCAGCTCGGTGAGGCGGGTCCACCAGGCCGTGTAGTCGGGGGCGTGCTCCGCCGACGCGTCGCGGAACGCGCTCGCGAGGTCGACGAGGACCTCCTTCACGTCGCCGACGATCGGCACCTGCGCCTCGCGGATCTTGCCGATCTCCGCGGGGTCGATGTCGACGTGCACGACCTGCGCGTTCGGCGCGAACTCGCTCACCTTGCCGGTGACGCGGTCGTCGAAGCGCGCGCCGAGCGCGACGATGAGGTCGGACTCCTGGAAGGCGAGGACCGCCGGCACGGAGCCGTGCATGCCCGGCATGCCGAGGTGCAGGGGGCTCGAGTCGGGGAACGCGCCGCGCGCCATGAGGGTCGTGACGACGGGCGCGCCGACGAGGTTGGCGAACGCTGCGAGCTCCTGCGACGCCTTGCCGCGCACGACGCCGCCGCCGACGTAGAGGACGGGGCGCCTCGCCTCGGCGATGAGCTGCGCCGCGGCGATGATCTGCTTGCCGTGCGCCTTCGTCACCGGGCGGTAGCCGGGCAGGTCGACCTTCGGCGGCCAGACGAACTCAGCCTTGTTCTGCTGGGCGTCCTTGGTCACGTCGACGAGGACCGGACCGGGGCGGCCGGTCGTGGCGATGTGCACCGCGGCGGCGATCGTCGCGGGGATCTCCGCCGGGTCCTTCACGAGGAAGGAGTGCTTGACGATCGGCATCGTGATGCCGACGATGTCGACCTCCTGGAAGGCGTCCGTGCCCATGACGGTGGAGAACACCTGTCCGGTGATCGCCAGCAGCGGCACCGAGTCCATGTAGGCGTCGGCGATCGCGGTGACGAGGTTCGTCGCGCCCGGGCCGCTCGTCGCGATGGCGACGCCGACGCCGCCGGACGCCGCCGCGTAGCCCTCGGCGGCGTGGCCGGCGCCCTGCTCGTGGCGCACGAGGATGTGGCGGACGGCGGTCGAGGACATCAGCTCGTCGTAGAACGGCATGATGGCGCCGCCCGGCAGGCCGAACGCGTCCTTGATGCCGAGCATCTCGAGGCTCTTGAGGATGGCGCCGGAGCCGGTGAGGATCTCGGGCGCGCGGGTGGATGCGGACGCCGGAGTCGGCGTCGGCCTGGTCGGTGTCGGGTCCGTGATGGACATGGAGGCCCCTTGCGGTGGATCAGTTCTGGTGGGAATCAGGGCGAGTGCGCTGCGATTGAGCGGCGAATGACGTCGTCGACCTGATCAGAATGTCGCCCTGCCGAGGTGCTCGGCCGAACGCCCACGCCAGGACTGGTTGTGCCACCCGGGTGTCTATCGGATAGTGAGTCTACCGGATGCGGAGCGCCCGCGGCGGCCGGTGTCGGGGAGGGCTGCTATGGACGCGACTGCCACATCGACGCTCGGCACGATCGCCGACATTCTCGGGATCGCCTCGTTCGTCGTGCTCGCGCTCGGCGTGCTCTGGCTGTTCTGGCGGCCCTTCCCGAAACTCAGCGGCGCTCGCGGGATGTTCACGCTCGACAACCGCAACGGCGCCACTGTGTCGAGCTTCGCGTGGCGGATGACGATCCTCCGGGATCGCGCGAAGGAGCGGATCCCCGGGCACAAGGGCGTCGTCGTTCCGATGCGGGAGTTCCCCTACGGGGATGCGGTGCACATCAGAGTCGACCACGAGGCGCCGACGCAGCGCACCCCGGACGGAAGGCCACGGCAGGTCGAGGAACGCCAGGACCCCTACACGCCGACCGGCTGGGCATGGACCGTCCACCTGGAGGAAGGGCAGTACCTGCTGCTCGAGTTCTCCTGGCAGAACCCGGTCTTCCCGCTCTTCCGGATGCGCCGGATCCACGAGTAGTGTTCCGCATATGGAACATGATGCGGATGCGAGCGTCGCGGTCGCCGCCGCACGATTGCGAGCGGGGCTCTCGCTCCGCGAACTCGCGCGGCGCTCCGGCGTCTCCGTCGCGACGCTCAGCCGGATCGAGTCCGGCGAGCAGGATCCGACCTGGGGCGTGCTCGCCCGGATCGCCGAAGCGACGGGGGCGCCGATCGTGATCGGTCGGCACGCCGACACCGAGGCGCCGCCACTGCGGGAAGTCCTCGATGCAGCCGGCGCCGAGGACGCCGCGCAGACCGTGCGGCGCCTGGCGTGGGTGATCGGGCAGGCCCGCCGGCTCACGCCCGCGGAGCGGACCGCTTGGCTCAATCGAGACCCGGCGATCGACGATGCCCACTGGGCCGCGCTCGCCGCAGGTGCGATCGCGCACGCCTTCCCTGACGAGACGCCCGACTGGGTCAAGCGCACGCCTCCGGCCGACCGGCGCTGGGCTCCGATCGATTCCGGCGACCGCGCCGAGGAAGTATGGGCCCGGACCCCGGAGCCGCTGCGCCGGCGGAACGTCGCATTGACCGCGGGAGCGCTCGAGACGCGATGAAGGACTTCACCGCGGATGAGATCCGCGCGCTGCTCGCGGAGCTCGCGGATCGCCTCGACCGCGCCGGCATCGCGGCGAGCATCCTGGTGCTCGGCGGCAGCGCGATCGCGCTGCACGCTCCCGCGCGGGGCTCGACGCGGGACATCGACGCCGTGCTCCGACCGCGCGGCCCGATCCTCGCAGTCGCCCATGAGATGGCGGTCGAGCACGGGCTCCCCTCCGCCTGGTTGAGCGACGGCGTCGTCGACACACTGCACGGCATCGACCTCGGTACGGACACGACGACGACGGTCGCGGCAGCCGGACGCGTCCACATCGCGGTCGCGTCCACCGAGCTGCTGCTCGCGCTCAAGGCGACGACGACGCGCGACTCCGAGACCGATCTCGACGACGCGGTGCGCCTCGCGGCCGCGCTGGGCGCGACGACCGAGTCCGCGGTCGAAGCGATCGTCCGACGCTTCATCCCAGGCGTTCCCGGATCCCTCGAGCTCCGCTTCGAGCGGATTGCGGCGCTCGCGGCCGCGCGCGGGTGATCAGCGCGGGACGCCGCGGTTCGCGAGCGCGTCGGCGGCCTCGTTGCCCGGGTCGCCGTTGTGCCCGCGGACCCAGACCCAGGCGATCTCGTGGCGCGCGACGGCCTCGTCGAGGGCGCGCCAGAGATCCTCGTTCTTGACGGGCTGCTTGGCGGAGGTCCGCCAGCCGTTGCGCTTCCAGCCGGCGATCCAGGACTGCATGCCCTGCATGACGTACTGGGAGTCGACGTGCAGGGTCACCTTCGACGGCTGCTTGAGCGCGGTGAGCGCCTCGATGACCGCGGTGAGCTCCATGCGGTTGTTCGTCGTCACGGACTCGCCGCCGTAGAGCTCCTTGCGGTGCTCGCCGCTCACCAGCAGCGCGCCCCAGCCGCCCGGACCGGGGTTGCCTTTGCAGGCCCCGTCGGTCCAGATCTCGATCTCGGGAGTCGTCATCGCGCAGGCGGCGCGCTCAGCCCGTCACGGCGCCGACCGACGCGCTGTGGACGAGCTTCGCGTACTTGGCGAGGACGCCGCGGGTGTAGCGGGGCGGGAGCGGCGCCCAGCCGTCGCGGCGCGCGTTCAGCACGTCCTCGTCGACCAGCAGGTCGAGCGTCCGGTTGGGGATGTCGACGCGGATGCGGTCGCCGTCCTCGATGAACGCGATGGGGCCCCCGTCGACCGCCTCGGGCGCGACATGGCCGATGCACAGGCCCGTCGTGCCGCCGGAGAAGCGGCCGTCAGTGATGAGGAGCACGTCCTTGCCGAGGCCGGCGCCCTTGATCGCGGCGGTGATGGCGAGCATCTCGCGCATGCCGGGGCCGCCCTTGGGGCCCTCGTAGCGGATCACGACGACCGAGCCGGCCTCGATCTGCCCGGCCGCGAGCGCGTCGAGCGCGGCGCGCTCCCGCTCGAAGACGCGGGCGGGGCCCTCGAAGATCTCGGCGTCGAAGCCCGCCGTCTTCACGACGGCGCCCTCGGGGGCGAACGTGCCCGAGAGGATGGTGAGGCCGCCGGTCTTGTGG
>JAGIAU010000032.1 GCA_017744755.1 Microbacteriaceae bacterium | reverse complement strand
GCCGTGCGCGTCGAGCACCTGGTCGAGCAGCGCGCGGGCGTCGGCGGGCCGGTCCTCCGGGAGGCGCGCGGTCGCCCACTGGACGAGCTCGTCGAGCTCGGCCGGGACCCTGGGGTTCTTCTCCGACGGGGCGGGGACGGTCGAGTTCGCATGCTGGTAAGCGATCTGCACCGGCTGCTCGCCCTTGTACGGCTGCTCGCCGGTCAGCATCTCGTACATCATGATGCCGACCGCGTAGATGTCGCTGCGCGCGTCGGCGACGCCGCGGGTGACGAGCTCGGGGGAGAGGTAGGCGATCGTGCCGAGCAGCGCGGCGCCGGTCGCGGTGTTCGCCGAGACGGCGCGGGCGAGGCCGAAGTCGCCGATCTTGATGCGGCCGTCGTCCGCCAGGAGGACGTTCTCCGGCTTCAGGTCGCGGTGCACGATGCCGGCCCGGTGCGCGGCCGCGAGGCCGCCGAGCACGGCCTCCATGATGTCGAGCGTCTGCTCGGTCGTGAGCGTGCGGTGCTCCTGCAGCAGCTCGCGCAGCGTGATGCCGGGCAGGTACTCCATGACGAGGTAGGCCATGTCGCTGTCCTCGCCCTGGTCGAAGACGGCGACGACGTTCGGATGCGCCAGGCGGGCGGCGGAACGCGCCTCGCGGATGAACCGCTCGCGGAAGGCCGCGTCGTCCGCGAGGTGGTGGTGCATGACCTTGACCGCGACGCGCCGCTCGAGCCGGAGGTCGGTCGCGAGGTAGACGGTCGCCATGCCGCCCCGGGCGATGCGGGAGCGGATCTGGTACCGGCCGTCGAGAAGGCGGCCGACCATGGGGTCCGCGGTCGCGTTCTCGGTCACTCCGGCAGTGTAGAGGCCGGTCATTGCGGGCTTCTGGAGGTTCGGGGCGCGTCGCGGCGAGCCGTCCGGCGCGGAGGGCGTTCCGTCATGAGAGCTCGCCGAGCCACGCCCCCGCCGACGCCTCCCACTTGGCGTACGCGTCGGGGTAGGCGGAGTTCTGCACGGCCTGCGCCGCGACGGTCAGCGGCATGCCCTGCCAGCCGGCGATGTCCAGCAGGCCGCGGGTCGGGACCCCGGGCCCGCCGTAGAAGCGGCGGCTCGACTCCCACGGGTCGGTGAGCTGCTCGACGGTGCCCCAGCCCTGGCTCGGGCGCTGCTGGAAGAGGCCGACGGAGTCGCGGTCGCCCCAGTCGAGGTTGCGCAGCGTGGACTCCTGCGCGGCGGTCGCGAGTGCGATGACGATGCCGTAGTCGGGCACGCCCATGTTCCGGCCGACCTGGACGATGATCGCGGCGTTGCCGCGCATCTCGTCGTCCAGCGCGACGACGCCGAGCTCGGGGTGCTCGACCGGCGTGACCTGGACGGGATCCGGATCGGGCTCCGGCTCCGGTTCGGGCTCCGCCTCGACGACCGGTGCGGGCGGCGGGGGAGGCGGCGGGATCGTGACGATCTGGCCGGGGTAGATGATCGAGCTGGGGCTGAAGCCGTTCGCCGAGAGCAGCGCGTTCACGTCGACGCCGTACCGGGCCGCGACGGAGGCGAGGCTCTCGCCCGCCGCGACCGTGTGGCGCTGCTCCTGCGGCACGACGGCGGCGAAGGACGCCTCGGGCGCCACGGCGGCGATCGGGCCCGACGTCGTGAGCTTGAGCACCTGGCCGGGGTGGATCGCGGTGCTCCAGCTCAGGCCGTTCAGCGCGAGGAGCGAGGCGGTGGAGAGGCCGTAGCGGGCGGCGATGTCGGGCAGCGTGTCGTGCTCGCCGACCGTGTAGAGCGCGGGCGGGGCGAGCGTGGCGCGGAGGGCGGCCGCGGCCGTCGCCGCCGCCTTCTTCGCTTCCAGGAACGCCTCGCGCACCGTCTTCCCGCGGTCGGTCGTCGGGGGCTTCGGCTTCGGTGCCTTGCTGCGGGCGTCGACGGGCTCGACGATGCCCGTGATGTTCGCCGTGATCGCGAGCGTGCCGGCCAGTCCGAGGGCGACGACGGGGCCTGCCCGGCGGACCGTCGCGAGCGCGGCCGTGCGCTCCCGGGCCCGCTGGTGGGCCTCCTCGGCGCGCCGCTCGAGCGCGCGCCGCTCGCGGCGAGTGGTCGGGACGGTGCTGGACCGGGGCCTCGTCGGCTGGACGGAGGGACGCAGGCCGAGCAGCGCCGTCGCTGCGGTCAACGGTGGAACGTCGCTCGTGATGACTGCGGTCATCGGGTCCTCCTCTCCGGCCTGAGAGGGATGAGATTGCCGGTGCTGCCGACAACCGTGTCATACAGCGGGTTCTCTGTCAATCAACGAGACTCATGTGAAAGCAGTTAACAAGATCGAAATAAATGAACGCTCGGTCGGCCATTCCGGCCCCGCGTGGACTCGCCGCCGCGCCGCGCGCTGTGCCATGCTCGACACGTGCCTCCCGAGATCGACTGGGTGACCGTGCCGGACATCGCCGAGCGCTTCGGCCTGAAGCTGAGCCAGGTGCACCGGCTGATCGAGGAGCGCTCGCTGCTCGCCCGCCGCATCGACGGCGTGGTGAAGGTGCCGGCGCTGTTCCTCGGGGAGCGGGAGCCGCTGCGGGAGCTCCGCGGCACGGTGCTGCTGCTGCTCGACGACGGCTTCAGCGAGGAGGAGGCGATGCGCTGGCTCCTCGACGACGAGGACAGCCTCGGCACGAGCCCGATCCTCGCGCTGCGCGCCGGCCGCAAGGCCGAGGTGCGCCGGGTCGCCCAGGCGCTCGCGTTCTAGGGATCACGCGGGCGCGGCGGCGCGGTTCGGCCGTGCGACCCGCTCGCGCACCTGGGTTCCACGCGCGCACCATGGGTCCACCTGGTGGAGGCCTGGTGCGGAAGCGGAGACGTGGTGCGGCAAGCGCGGCTCAGGCGTCGCGCCGCGAGACCGCCTCGGCGAGCGCGAGCAGCTCGTGTCGCGCGGAGCCGGTGAGGTGCGCGCCCTGGAGCGCCTTGATCGCCTGCTGCACGTTGTATTCGATGCCGCGCTCGACCTGGTCGACGGCGCCGCAGCTCCGGAGCGTCGATCGGAGCATGTCGATCTGCGCGTCGTCGAGCTCGGGGTCGCCGAGGAGCTCGTCGAGGAGCGAACGCGCCCCCGACGGCAGCGCCGTCCGCGCCAGGGCGATGAGCACGGTCCGCTTGCCCTCGCGGAGGTCGTCGCCGGCCGGCTTCCCGGTCGTCTCCGGATCGCCGTAGACGCCGAGCAGGTCGTCGCGGAGCTGGAAGGCGACGCCGAGCGGGACGCCGTAGGCGCGGAGCGCGCTCACCTGCTCGGAGGAGGCGCCGCCGAGCAGCGCGCCGATGACGAGCGGCGCCTCGACGGAGTACTTCGCCGACTTGTAGACGACGACCTGCTGGGCCCGCCTGCCGGCTTCGGCGTCGGGACGGGCGATCCAGGAGTGCTCCTCGAGCACGTCGAGGTACTGGCCGAGCGTCACCTCGGCGCGCATCCGCTCGAACTCGGCGACCGCGGCCCGCGCCGCGGCCCGGTCCGCGACGAGCTCGGTCGCGATCCGGAGCGCGGAGTCGGCCCAGCCGAGGAGCAGGTCGCCGAGCAGCAGCGCGGCCGCCTCGCCGAAGCGCGTGGAGTCCTTCGCCCAGCCCGCGCGGCGGTGCAGCGCCGCGAAGGCCTCGTGCGCGGCCGGCCGGCCGCGCCGGGTGGCGGAGCGGTCCATGATGTCGTCGTGCACGAGCGCGGCGGCGTGCAGCAGCTCGAGCGCCGCGGCGACGCCGACGACCGCGTCGACCTCGCCGTCGCCGGCGGAGGGCGACATGGGGTCGAGCTCATCGGGGATGCCGGCGACGGCGCGCCATCCCCAGTAGCAGAAGCGGGCTCGGAAGCGCTTGCCGCCGGCGAGGAGCGAGCGGGCCTCGTCGACGAGCACGGTCAGCTCCGGGGAGATGCCGGCGGCGTGCTCCGCCTGCCGGTCGAGGAAGGCGTCGATCGCGTCCTGGACGAGGTCGGTCAGGCGCGAGCTCTCAGCCACCTCTCAAGCTTAGGGCGGTCCATGAGGGAGCCAGGGGGCGGCTGAGTCCTCGGGATTCGGGGCGGCCGAGGGTCGCGGCTCTCGGCTCCCGGGCGTATCATCAGGCACACCCGAGCGGAAAAGAGGCTGTGATGGCACTGTCGGAGCGTGAGCAGCGTCTCCTGGAGGAGATGGAGCGCAACCTCCTCCAGCACGACGCGGACGTCGTCGCGCCGGGTGCGAACCGCGGCCTGAGCTTCGGCTCGCTCGTGCTGGGCATCGTCGTGGCCGTCGCGGGCCTCGGGCTGATCGTCGCGGGCGTCGCGTTCCGCGCTCCGTGGCTCGGCGTCGTCGGCTTCGCGGTGCTCGTCGGCGGGGTCCTGCTCGCGATGCGCCGGACGGTGCCGGATTCGCCGGAGGACCTGGCCGGGCCGCGCGGCGGCTCGGGCTCCGGCCAGTCACGCGCCTCCTTCATGACGAACCTCGAGGACCGCTGGGATCGCCGCCGCGATGAGCGCGACGAGCGCGACGCCGGATAGCCACCGCGCTCCTCCACTTCAGAACTCCCCTGGATTCCAGGGGAGTTCTTCTGTTTTCCGGCGGATTCGTGGCTGGAATCCGTCTGAGAATCCAGCAAAGTGGAGGGAAGTGGAGTAAAGTGGAGGAAACCCAGGGATTGGCCGGAAACCGAGGGAGGAGCGCCGATGCTGCTCGGCACGCACCTCCCCAAGCTCGATGACAAGGGCCGCCTGATCCTCCCGGCCAAGTTCCGCGACGAGCTCGCCGGCGGCGTCGTCATCACCCGCGGCCAGGAGCGCTGCCTCTACGTCTTCACCGAGCGCGAGTTCGAGGCGTTCGCCGCCCGGGTCGTCCAGGCCCCGATCTCCAGCCGCCAGGGCCGCGACTTCGGCCGCCTCCTGCTCTCCGGCGCGAGCCAGGAGCGCCCCGACGCCCAGCACCGCGTCACCATCCCGCCGCACCTGCGCGAGTACGCGGGCCTCGAGCGGGACCTCACCGTCATCGGTGCGGGCAGCCGCGCCGAGATCTGGGCCGCCGACAAGTGGGACGAGTACTACGCCTCGGTCGAGTCCGAATACGCCGACGTCGCCGAGGAGGTGATCCCCGGCCTCTTCTAGCGTCCGGCGTCGGCGCCCCCGGCTCCGATCTCCAGCCGCGCACCCTGACCCCCTTCCCCTGGGCCAGGTCGCGCGGATGGGGATCCGGGTCGGGGGAGGGAACGCACCGGGCGGGCCAGGACCCCCATGGACGAGTCGCGGATCCACACCCCCGTCATGCTCGAGCGCACGCTCGAGATCCTCGCCCCCGCGATCGGGCGGGAGGGCGCCGTCGTCGTGGACGGCACGCTCGGCATGGGCGGCCATGCCGAGGCGATGCTCCGCGCGTTCCCCGGCCTTCGGCTCATCGGCATCGACCGCGACCTCGACGCGATCGACATCGCGAGCCGCCGGCTCGCCTTCGCCGCGGACCGCGTCACGATCGTGCACGCCGTCTACGACGAGTTCCCGCGGGCGCTGCGCGAGGGCGGCGTCCAGCGGGTCGACGGCGTGCTGCTCGACCTCGGCGTCTCCTCGCTCCAGCTCGACCGCGCCGAGCGCGGCTTCGCCTACGCGCAGGACGCTCCGCTCGACATGCGGATGGACCGCACGAGCGGGCCCACCGCCGCGGACGTCGTCGCGCGGTACTCCGAGGGGGAGCTTCGCCGCATCCTGGAGCGCTACGGCGAGGAGAAGCTCGCGCCGCGCTACGCGCGCCGCATCGTGGAGGCCAGGGCGAACGCGCCCATCCGCACCACCGGGGAGCTCGTCGCGCTCATCGACGCGGCGACCCCGGCGGCGGCGCGGAGGGCCGGCCACCAGTCGAAGCGGGTGTTCCAGGCGCTGCGCATCGAGGTGAACCGTGAGCTCGAGGTGCTCGAGCGCGCCGTCCCCGCGGCGCTCGACGCGCTGGCGGTCGGCGGCCGGATCGTCGTCCTCGCCTATCAGTCGCTCGAGGACCGCATCGTCAAGCGCGAGCTCGCCGCGCGGAGCGCCTCCACGGCCCCGGCCGGCCTGCCCGTCGAGCTGCCGGAGCACCGGCCCGAGCTCCGTCTGCTCGTCCGCGGCGCGGAGCTCGCGGACGACGCCCAGCGCGCGGCGAACCCGCGCTCGGCGCCCGTCCGCCTCCGCGCGGCGGAACGCCTGAGGGAGGCGGCGAAGTGAACGCCACGGCCCCCGTCCGGATCCCGTCGCGGCACGTCCGCTCGGAGTCGCTCGCGCCGCAGCCGCGCCGCCTCACCGAGGTCGTCACGACATCGAGGCAGCGTCGCGCCCGTCCGAAGGTCGTCCACTCCGTCGTGACCATCGCCGGCGTGCTCGCGATCGTCGGCGCCCAGCTCCTGCTGTCGATCGCCATCAGCGGCGGCGCCTACCGGATCAGCGACCTGCAGCAGGAGCAGCGGGCGCTCACCCGGCAGTCGGAGAGCCTCTCCGAGCAGCTCGAGATCGCCGCCGCGACGCAGCATCTCGCCAACGCGGCGGCCGCGCTCGGCATGGTCCCGGCCTCCAGCACGAACTTCCTCGACCTGGCGACGGGCGCCGCGGTCGCCGCTCCCGGCATGCCGGACTCGGCCGGCTGCGGCGGCACCTGCAACCTGGTGCCGAACGCGCTGACGCAGGGCCTGCCCGCCGTCCTCCCCGCCGCCGACGGGGGCACTCCCGTCGCGGTGCAGACCGTCATCAAGCCCGCCGAAACGCCGAGCGCCTCCCAGGGCATCCCGGCCCCGGTGACACACTGACGAGCATGCGCGGCGAGCAGGAGACCATGCGCCCGCGTCGCGTAGGGCCTCGCTTCGGCCTCGCGATGGTCGTCGTGATCATCGTCGTCGGCGCGTTCGCCGTCCGTCTCGTCGACATCCAGATCGTGTCCGCCTCGACCCTGACGGCCGAGGCGCTCGACAAGCGCGACACGACGGCGACGGTCTACGGGGCCCGCGGCGACATCGTCGACCGGAACGGGAACGTCCTCGCCGACAGCGTCGAGCGCTACGACATCACCGTCTCGCCGCGCGTCGCCCTCGGCTTCCAGGAGATGAACGGCCCGGTGGAGCAGGCCCTCGCCGCGATCGCGGGGGTCACCGGCCAGGACCCGGCGGCGATGATGCAGACGCTCCTCGCGGACCCGACGAGCGACTACGCGGTGCTCTCGAAGGATCTCACGCTCGCGCAGTACCAGGCCGTCGACGCGCTCGGCATCGCCTGGGTCTACGCCGTCCGCGTGCCGGCGCGCACCTATCCGAACGGCGCGGTCGCGAGCAACCTCGTCGGCTTCCTCGGCACGGACCGGCCGCTCGCCGGTCTCGAGCTCACCGAGAACGCCTGCCTCGCCTCGCAGGACGGCGAGATCAGCTACGAGCGCTCCGCCGACGGCGTCCGCATCCCGGACACCGAGGTCACGGAGGTGCCGGCCGTCGACGGCGGCACGCTGCAGCTCACCATCGACCGCGACCTGCAGTGGTACCTCCAGGAGTCCGTCGCGAAGGCGGGCATCGCGTTCGGCGCGACGTGGGGCGAGGCGGCGGTCGTCCGCGTCTCGGACGGCGCGATCATGGCGCTCACCGACTGGCCGACGCTCGACCCGAACGACTTCCAGGACGCGGACCCGGGCGTGACCGGCTCCCGCGCGTTCGCCATCCCGTACGAGCCGGGCTCGATCATGAAGCCCATCAACGCGGCGATCGCGATCGACATGGGCGTCGTCACCCCGGAGACGCCGCTCGACGCGCCGTACTCGCGCGACTTCGGCGATGCCGGCATCATCAACGACAACAACTGGCACGACCCGAACCTCACGGTCACCGGCAGTCTCGTCGAGTCGTCCAACACGGGCACCTCGGACATCGCCTCCCGGATGGATCAGGCGGTCCGCCAGACCTACCTCGAGCAGTTCGGCTTCGGCGACTACACCGCCGTCGACTTCAACGGCGAGTCGACCGGGTTCCTCCCGTACCTGCCCGAGGCGCCCGCCCGCACCCAGCTCGTGACCGGCTACGGCCAGGCGATGTCGACGACGATCCTGCAGATGGCGAGCGCCTACCAGACGATCGGCAACGACGGCGTGCGGATGCCGCTGCGGCTCGTCGACTCCTGCACGCTCGCCGACGGCACCGTCGTCCCGCGGGACCCGGGCGAGCCGGTCCAGGTCGTGAAGCCGGAGACGGCGGCGCAGGTCCGGATGATGATGGAGAACGTCTTCCTGCACAACGGCGTCACCGACTCCCTCGCCATCCCGGGGTATCGTCTCGGGGTGAAGTCGGGCACCGCGGAGGTCATCGACCCGGAGACCGGCACCTACGGGAACCGAACGGTCATCTCCTACGCGGGCCTCGTCCCCGTGGACCGGCCCGAGTACGCGATCGTCGTCTCGCTCGGCGTCCCGTGGGCCGCGTTCTCCATGAACCTCGCCCCCTACTGGCGCATCATCGCGAGCCAGGTCATCACGATGTTCCGCGTCGCGCCGTCGAGCGGCAGTCCGACCGAGCTGCCGCTGCGCTGGTGAGGGCATGATCCGGCTCACCGCGCGGGAGATCGCGGGACTCCTCGGCGGCACGCTCTTCGGCGATCCCGAGGCGGTCGTGATCGGGGACGCGCAGACGGACTCCCGGCTCGTCGGCCCCGGCGACGTGTTCTTCGCGATGCCCGGCGCGACGACGGACGGCGCGCGCTTCGCGCCGAGCGCCGTCGAGGCGGGCGCCGTGCTCGTCGTCGCGGAGCGCCGCGTGGACGTCGACGCGCCGATCGTCGTCGTCCCGAGCGCGCTCGACGCGCTGAGCGCGCTCGCCCGCGAGGTCGTCGCGCGCGTGCGCGCGCTCGGCCGGCTCCGCGTCGTCGCGGTGACCGGCTCGAACGGCAAGACGACGACGAAGAACATGCTCCGCGCGATCCTGTCGAGCGCCGGGGAGACCGTCGCGCCGGAGGGCTCGTTCAACAACGAGGTCGGCGCGCCGATCACGATGCTCCGCGTCACGGAGGACACCGCCTTCCTCGTGATCGAGATGGGGGCCGACGCCGTCGGCGACGTCGCGAAGCTCGTCGCCCTCGCCGTGCCGGACGTCGGCATCGTGCTCAAGGTCGGCACGGCGCACATCGGCAAATTCGGCAGCCAGGAGGCCATCGCGGTCGCGAAGGGCGAGATGGTCCGCGACCTGCCCGCCTCCGCGGTCGCCGTGCTCAACGCGGACGACCCGAACGTCGCCGCCATGCCGACGGCCGCGCAGGTGCGCCCCTTCGGCCTCGTGGACAGGGCCGCGGCGGCCGCCCCCGATCCCGCCGCGTGGCTCGCCGCGGACGTCCGCATCTCGCTCGGCGGCACCGCGTTCACGCTGCTGCACGGCGGCGAGCGGCAGGAGGTGCGCCTGCGCATCCTCGGGGAGCATCACGTGATGAACGCGCTCGCGGCGCTCGCCGCCGCCGACGCGGTCGGGGTCGCGCCCGCCGAGGCCGTCCCGGCGCTCGAGGGGATGGTCCGCGCCGAGCGCTGGCGCATGGAGCTCCTCGGGGGCGGCCCGGAACTGCCGGGCGACGTCACCGTCATCAACGACGCGTACAACGCGAGCCCCGAGTCGACCGCGGCCGCGCTGCGCACGCTCGCGGAGCTGACCCGCGGCCGCGCCAGGGCGATCGCGGTCATCGGGGAGATGGCGGAGCTCGGCGAGTTCGCGACCGAGGCGCACGACCGGATCGGCCGCCTCGCCGTCCGGCTGAACGTCGATCACCTCGTCGTCGTGGGCGAGCGCGCCCGTGCGATGCACCTCGGCGCGCAGCACGAGGGCTCGTGGGGGAGCGAGGTGGAGTTCGTGGAGACCGCGGACGCCGCCTACGATGCTGTCCGTGCGCTGCTTCGAGCCGGGGACGTCGTGCTCGTGAAGTCCTCCAAGTCGGCGGGCCTCCGTCACCTCGGCGACCGCCTGGCCGGCATCGAGCTCCCGGAGAGCGAGGCGAACGCGTGATCGCGCTCCTCATGTCCGCGGGGCTCTCCCTGCTCTTCACGCTCTTCCTGACCCCGGTCTTCGCCCGCGTCTTCCGGAGGGTCGGCTGGGGCCAGTACATCAACGCGGACGGCCCGCGCACGCACGAGGTGAAGCGCGGCACGCCGACGATGGGCGGCGTCGTCTTCATCATCGGCGCCTGCGTCGGCTACCTCCTCGGCTACTGGATCGCGGGGGACCACCCCTCCATCTCCGGCGCGCTCGTCCTGTACCTCATGGTGGGTCTCGCGCTCATCGGCTTCATCGACGACTTCATCAAGACGCACAAGCGGCGAAGCCTCGGGCTCACCCCTGGCAGAAGATCGTCGGCCAGGTCATCGTCGCCGGCGGCTTCGCGGCGCTCGCGCTCAACTTCCCGGACGAGCACGGCCGCACGCCCGCCTCCTTCCAGATCTCGGCCATCCGCGACATCCCGTGGCTCGACCTCGCGACGTGGGGCCTCGTGATCGGCGGCATCCTGTTCGCGATCTGGGTGACGTTCCTCATCGTCGCCGCCTCGAACGGCGTCAACCTGACCGACGGCCTCGACGGGCTCGCCGCGGGATCCTCGATCTTCGCGTTCATCGCGTACATCGTCATCGGCTTCTGGCAGTTCAACCAGTGGTGCGACAGCCCCCGCCTCGACCTCGAGGTGCAGGCATCCTGCTACGAGGTGCGCGACCCGCTCGACCTCGCCGTCGTCGCCGCCGCGATCACCGGCTCGCTCATCGGCTTCCTGTGGTGGAACACCTCGCCCGCCCAGATCTTCATGGGGGACACCGGATCGCTCGGCCTCGGCGGCGCCCTCGCGGCTCTCGCGATCCTGAGCCGCACCGAGCTGCTCCTCGTCCTCGTCGGCGGACTCTTCGTCATCGAGGTCGGCTCGGTCATCATCCAGCGGACCTACTTCAAGGCGACGAAGGGCAGACGGATCCTGCGCGCGAGCCCGCTGCACCACCACTTCGAGATGCTCGGCTGGGGCGAGGTCACGGTCGTCGTCCGCTTCTGGATCATCTCCGCGCTGTTCGTCGCCGCCGCCGTCGGCCTGTTCTACCTGGAATGGATCCTGCGCAACCCATGACGCCACGCCTCGACGCCCTCACCTCCTGGCACGCCGACTGGAAGGGGCTGCGGGTCGCCGTCCTGGGGCTCGGGGCGACCGGATTCGCCGTCGCCGACACGCTCTGGGAGCTCGGCGCCCGCGTCCTCGTCGTCGCCGAGCGGGCCGACGAGGAGCGCCGGCGACTGCTCGACGCGCTCGGCGTCGGATTCGCGCTGCAGGCCGAGCGCGCGCAGCCGCCGGCCGAGCTCGACGAGCTCGATCCGGAGCTCGTCATCGTCTCGCCCGGCTACCATCCGGACCACCCCCTCCTGCTCGCCCTCCAGGAGCGCGGCGTGCCCGTCTGGGGCGACATCGAGCTCGCCTGGCGCGTCCGCGACAAGGTGGCGGCGGCCGACTGGATCCTCGTCACGGGCACGAACGGGAAGACGACGACGACCCGCATGACGGGCCACTTCCTCCGCGCGGACGGCCGCCGCGCCGTCGAGGCGGGGAACATCGGCGTGCCCGTGCTCGACGCCGTCCGCGAGGAGCCGACGCCGTACGACGTGCTCGTCGTCGAGCTCTCCAGCTACCAGCTGCACTGGCTCCCGCTCGACGGGCCGGGCGCGCTGCACCCGCTCGCCGCGGTCTGCCTCAACGTCGCCGACGACCACCTCGACTGGCACGGCTCCCGCTCCGCCTACGAGGCGGCGAAGGGCCGCGTCTACGCGAACACCCGCGTCGCCGCCGTCTACAACCGTGCCGACGAGGCGACGATGCGCATGGTCGAGGACGCCGAGGTGGAGGAGGGCTGCCGTGCCATCGGCTTCGACCTCGGCGTGCCGGGGCCGAGCGACTTCGGCGTCATCGAGGGCATCGTCGTCGACCGGGCCTTCCTCGACGACCGCCACCACCGGGCGCTCGAGCTGACGACGCTCGAGGAGCTCGCCGGGCACGGCATCGACTCGCCGCACATGGTCGCGAACGTGCTCGCCGCCGCGGCCCTCGCCCGCGCCGCCGGCGTCGAGACGGGGGCCATCCACGACTCGCTCGCGACCTTCCGCGTGGATCCGCACCGCACGGAGCGCGTCGCCGAGGCGGACGGCGTCGCCTGGGTTGATGACTCCAAGGCGACGAATCCGCACGCGGCCGATGCGGCGCTGAAGGCGTTCGGGAGCGTCGTCTGGATCGTCGGCGGACTGCTCAAGGGCGTCGACGTGTCGGAGCTGGTCGCGGCGCATGCCGGACGGCTGCGGGCCGCCGTCGTCATCGGAGCCGACCGCGCCGAGGTGCTCGACGCCCTTGCACGACACGCGCCCGGGGTCGCCGTGCTCGAGGCGGTCCCGGGGGAGGATGGCCAGGTGATGCCGGAAGCCGTCCGCTTGGCGGCGGGCGTCGCCCGCGCCGGCGACACCGTCCTCCTCTCGCCGGCCGCGGCGTCCATGGACCAGTTCGACGACTACGCGGACCGCGGCCGGAGGTTCCAGGCGGCGGTCAGGACCCGACTCGGAGGTGCGACGGATGACGACGCTCCGCCCGCCATCGCGCCGGAGCCCTGAGCCGCAGGAGCCGGCGTCCCGCGAGCGCCGCGGCTTCGCGGCCGTCGTGCCGATCACGAGGATGTTCTCCCCGGAGAACCGCGACTCGCTGCTGCTCATCGGCGTCACGCTCTTCCTCGTCGCCTTCGGCCTCGTCATGGTGCTCTCGGCGTCGAGCGTCGAGGAGCAGTCGGCCACGGGCGACCCCTTCGGCCGGGTCATCCGCCAGGCGGTGTTCGCCGCGGTCGCGATCCCGCTCATGCTCATCGTCGGCCGACTGCCGGTCGCCTTCTGGCGGCGGTGGGCGTGGCCGGCCGTCCTCATCGCGGGGGGCATGCAGCTCCTCGTCTTCGTCCCCGGCATCGGCTCCGAGGACTCGTACAACCGGAACTGGCTCTACATCGGCTCGTTCAGCGTCCAGCCATCGGAGTTCCTCAAGCTCGCGCTCGTCGTCTGGATCGGCGTCGTGCTCGGCCGCCGCGCGGAGCAGCTCGACGACTGGCGCCGCCTCGTGCTGCCGGTCGGACCGATCGCGGGCCTCGCGATCGGACTCGTCCTGATCGGCAACGACCTCGGGACCTCCGCGATCATGTTCATGATCGTGTTCGCCTGCGCGCTGTTCGCCGGGGCGAAGCTCAGCCACCTCGTCCTCGGCGGCCTGGGCGTCGTGATCGTCGCGCTCGTCGTCGCGTTCTCGAACCAGTCCCGCGCCGGGCGTCTCGGCACGTTCTTCGAGGGCTGCACCGACGACGACTACGCGGGCTACTGCTGGCAGTCGATGCACGGCATGTGGGCGCTCGCCTCCGGCGGCGTGCTCGGCGTCGGCCTCGGGAACTCGCGCTCCAAGTGGAACTGGCTGCCGGAGGCCGACAGCGACTACATCTTCGCGATCATCGGCGAGGAGCTCGGCCTGGTCGGCGCCCTCGTCGTCCTCGTGCTCTACGCGCTCATGGCGATCGTCCTCGTCCGCATCGCCCGCCGTGCGCGCGAGTCGACGACGCGGATCGTCACGGGCGGCGTGCTCGTCTGGGTCGTCGGACAGGCGTTCGTGAACATCGGCGTCGTCCTCGGCGTGCTGCCGGTCCTCGGCGTCCCGCTCCCGCTCATCTCCTCGGGCGGCTCCTCGCTCATCGCGGTCCTGCTCGCGATCGGGGTCGTGCTGTCGCTCGCGAGAGCGGAGACGCAGAACGCGCAGCGCATCGCCGCGCAGGCGCCGCTCGGCGCACCGGGCCCGCGGCGCCCCGGGCGGCGATGAGCGCGTTCCTGCTCGCCGGCGGCGGCACGGCCGGACACGTGAACCCGCTGCTCGCGATCGCCGACCGGCTCCGCGAGCGGCACCCCGCCGACACGGTGCTCGTGCTCGGCACCGCCGAGGGGCTCGAGTCGCGGCTCGTGCCGGCGCGCGGCCACGAGCTGCTGACGGTGGCGCGACTGCCGTTCCCGCGCCGGCCGGACGGCTATGCCC
>JAGIAU010000031.1:19016-20514 GCA_017744755.1 Microbacteriaceae bacterium | reverse complement strand
AGCCGATCCGCGCCATGCGGCCCGCCGCGCGCGGGCAGCGCGCAGACTCCGATTGCCGCACGACGGCGTGCGCGCGGATGGAGGACGACCGATGGCGGTCTTCGACGACGGCATCAAGGACACGGCGCTGCCGACGCACGGGATCGTCGAGACGGATGTGCTCGTCGTCGGATCGGGCCCGAGCGGGGCGTCGGCGGCGCTCGCGCTCGCCACCTACGGCGTGCCGAACATCATGATCACGAAGTACCGCTGGACGGCGAACACGCCCCGCGCGCACATCACGAACCAGCGCGCGATGGAGTTCTTCCGCGACATGGCCGTCGTCGACGACGTGAAATCGCTGCTGACGCCGCACCACCTCATCGGCGACACCGTGTTCTGCTCGAGCATCGCGGGCGAGGAGTTCGGCCGCATCCTGACCTGGGGCACGAGCCCGGCCCGGCACGCCGACTACGAGGCGGCGAGCCCGGAGCTCAACGGCGACATCCCGCAGAACCACCTCGAGCCGATCCTCGTCCGGCACGCGGCCGCGCGCGGGACGCAGGCGCGCTTCTCCACCGAGTACGTGAGCCACGTCCAGGACGCCGAGGGGGTCACGACGACGGTCCTCGACCGGGTGACCGGCCAGCAGTACCGGATCCGCAGCAGATACCTGATCGGCGGCGACGGCGCCCGGTCCAAGGTCGCCGCCGACCTCGGCCTGCCCTTCGAGGGCCGGATGGACATCGCGGGCTCGATGAACATCACGTTCCGGGCGGATCTCACGGCCCTCGTCGGCCACCGCCCCTCCGTCCTCTACTGGGTCGTCAAGCCGGGCGCGAACGTCGGCGGCATCGGCGCCGGCCTCGTCCGCATGGTGCGCCCGTGGAACGAGTGGCTCATCGTGTGGGGCTACGACATCGCGCAGCCCGCGCCCGACGTCGACGCCGCCGCGGCGAAGGAGATCGTCTACGACCTGCTCGGCACCCGCGACCTCGACGTCGAGGTGACCGGCACGAGCCTCTGGGGCAACAACGAGATGTACGCGACGACGCTGCACCGCGGCCGCGTGTTCGCCGTCGGCGACGCCGTGCACCGCCACCCGCCGTCGAACGGCCTCGGCTCGAACACCTCCATCCAGGACTCGTACAACCTCGCCTGGAAGCTCGCCGCCGTCCTCCGCGGCTACGCGGGCGAGGCGCTGCTCGACACGTACACCGCGGAGCGCGCGCCCGTCGCCCGGCAGATCGTGGCGCGCGCGAACCAGTCCTCCCGCGAGTTCGGCGGCTTCTTCGAGGCGCTCGGCGTGACGACCGCGGAGGACGAGGCGGCGATGGTCGCCGCGATCGAGGAGCGGAAGGTGAACACGCCGGCCGGCGCCGCGAAGCGCGCCGCGCTCGCCAAGGCGATGGACCTGAAGAACTACGAGTTCAACGCGCACGGCGTCGAGCTCGGGCAACGCTATCGCTCCAACGCGGTGATCGGGGACGGCACGCCCTAGCCGTCGTTCACGCGCGAC
>JAGIAU010000031.1:14079-19006 GCA_017744755.1 Microbacteriaceae bacterium | reverse complement strand
CCCCGAGCTCCACTACACCCCCTCCACCGCCCCGGGCGCGCCGCTGCCGCACGCCTGGGTCGGCGACGAGCACCGCAAGCTGTCGACGCTCGACCTCGCGCCGAGCACCCGGTTCACGCTCATCACCGGCATCGCCGGGGAGGCATGGGCAGCCGCCGCCGAGGCCGCCGCCGGGAGGCTCGGCGTGCCGCTCGGATCCGTCGTCATCGGCCCCGGCCGCGAGATCACCGACCTCTACTTCGACTGGCAGCGGCTGCGCGGCGTCGCGGAGGACGGCGCGATCCTCGTCCGTCCCGACAAGATCGTCGCCTGGCGGGCGGACGCCCTGGCAGCCGATCCGGAAGCGGCCGTGTCGGACGCGCTCCGGCGCGTGCTGTCGCTGCCCTGACCTGCACGAACGCACGAACACACTGAGAAGAGCCCTGAGTCGAAGGAGACGAAGATGGCAGAACACAGCAAGCGGCGGATCGCCGCGGTCGCCGCGCTCGCGAGCGGCGCCCTCATCCTGTCCGGCTGCGCGGGCGGCCTCGGCGGAGGCGGCGGCGCGACCGAGTCCCCCGGCGGCGCCGACGGGGAGCCGATCAAGATCGGCTACGTCACGCCGCAGTCCGGTCCCCTCGCCGCCTTCGGCGAGGCCGACGCCTATGTCATCGACGCGATGACCGCGTTCTTCGCCGAGCACCCGGTCACCCTCGCCGACGGCACGACCCATCCCATCGAGATCATCTCGAAGGACACCCAGTCCGACTCGAAGACCGCGGCGGACGTCGCGAGCGAGCTCATCCTGCAGGACGAGGTCGCGATGATCCTCGTCTCGTCGACGCCGGACACCACGAACCCCGTCTCCGACACCTGCGAGGCGAACCAGGTGCTCTGCATCTCCTCCGTCGCGCCGTGGCAGGCGTACTACTTCGGGCGCGGCGGCACCCCGGAGCAGGGCTTCGACTACACGTACCACTTCTTCTGGGGCCTCGAGGACGCCGAGGCCGTCTACAACGAGATCTGGCAGGCGACCGCGCCGGCCGACAGCCCCGTCGGCCTGCTGCTGCCGAACGACCCCGACGGGAACGCGTGGCGCGACGCCGCGACCGGCTTCCCGCCGTTCATCACCGGCGAGGGCCGCACCCCGGTCGACCCCGGCCCCTACGAGAACGGCTCGGCCGACTTCTCCGCGCAGATCGACGCGTTCAAGAACGCGAACGCGAACATCGTCGTCGGCGTCCCGATCCCGCCGGACTTCACGACGTTCTGGACGCAGGCCGCGCAGAAGGGCTTCCACCCGACGACGGCGACGATCGCGAAGGCGATCCTGTTCCCCTCCGCCGTCGAGGCGCTCCCCGAGGGCCTCGGGCAGAACCTCTCGACGGAGGTCTGGTGGCACCCGACCGCGCCGTTCGCGAGCTCGCTGACGGGCGAGAGCGCCCAGGAGCTCGCCGACGCGTTCGAGGACGCGACCGGCGCGCAGTGGACGCAGCCGCTCGGCTTCGCCGAGGCGCTCTTCGAGGTCGCGGCCGCGGTGCTCGAGCAGTCGCCGTCGCTGTCGTCGGACGACCTCGCCGCGACCGTCGCCGGGCTGCAGCTCGACACCGTCGTCGGCCCGGTCGACTGGACGAGCGGGCCCGTGCCGAACGTCGCGAAGACGCCGCTCGTCGGCGGCCAGTGGCGCAGCAACGACGCGGGCGGCTACGACCTCGTCGTCGTCGCGAACCAGAACGCGCCCGAGATCCCGACCGGCGGGACGCCCGAGCCGATCCAGTGGTGAGCCGATGACCGACGCCCTCCTGCGGACCCGCGGTCTCGGCAGGTCGTTCGGCCGGCTCGAGGTGCTCTCCGGCCTGGACCTCACGGTCCGGGCCGGGGAGGTCCTCGGCGTCATCGGGCCGAACGGCGCCGGCAAGTCGACGCTGCTCTCGCTGCTCGGCGGCAGCATCCCGCCGTCGGCGGGGACGATCGACTACGACGGCGAGGACGTCACCCGCCGCAGCGCGCAGTGGCGCGCGCGCCGCGGCATCGCCACGAGCTACCAGATCCCGCGGCCCTTCCTCGGGATGACGGTCCTGGAGAACCTGCTCGTCAGCGCCCGCTACGCCGGCGGCCTCTCCCGGCAGGACGCGGAGGGCGCCGTCTGGTACGCGCTCGAGCGCACTCAGCTCACCCCGCAGGCGGACCGGGTCGCCGGATCGCTCCGGCTCCTCGACCGCAAGCGCCTCGAGGTCGCTCGCGCGCTCGCGGGGCGGCCGAAGCTGCTCCTGCTCGACGAGGTCGCCGGCGGCCTCACCGAGCACGAGCTGCCGCCCGTCATCGACGCGGTCCGCGCCGTGCACGAGGCCGGCGTCACGGTCGTGTGGATCGAGCACGTCGTGCACGCCCTCACCGCCGTCGCGACCCGGATGATCTGCCTCACCTATGGGAAGGTGCTCGCCGAGGGCAGCCCGCAGGAGGTCCTCGCCTCGCCGGAGGTGCGCCAGATCTACCTCGGCATCGAGCCCGACCTCGACGAGATCGCACCCGACGACGGGACGGCCGATGCTTGAGGTCCGGAACGTCTCCGTCGCCTACGGCCAGCTCCCCGCCGTCCGCGACGTCTCGCTGGAGCTGCCCGCCGGCGGCATCCTCGCCGTCATCGGCGCGAACGGCGCCGGGAAGTCCACGCTGCTCAAGGCGATCGCCGGCCAGGTGCCGCTCGGCGCGGGGAGCGTGCTGCTCGACGGCCGCGACGTGTCGAAGCTGCCCGCCCATCGGCGCACCCGGCTCGGCATCGCCCTCGTCCCCGAGGGCCGTCGCCTCTTCAAGTCCCTCACGGTCGAGGAGAACCTCCTCACCGCGCGCGCCGCGAAGCGCAGCGGCCCCTGGAGCCTCGAATCCGTGTACGAGGTGCTGCCGCTCGTCGCCGCGCGCCGCAGCCGCCGCGCGGGCGACCTGTCCGGCGGCGAGCAGCAGGCGACCGCGATCGCCCGGGCCCTCATGACGAATCCCGCTGTGCTGCTCCTCGACGAGGTGAGCCTCGGCCTCGCCCCCGCGATCATCGCGCAGATCTACGCCTTCATCCCGACGATCCGCGAGCAGGGCACCTCGATCCTGCTCGTCGAGCAGGACGTGCAGCAGGCGACCCGCGCCGCACGCGACGTGCACTGCCTCCTGCAGGGCCGCACCTCGCTCGCCGGCACCGACCTCGACCTCGCCGACATCACGCGGGCGTACTTCGGGGGCGAGGCCGCATGAACCTCGTCGGCGCCGTCGTCGACGGCATCCTCACGGGCGGGGTGTACGCGCTCTTCGCCGCCGGGCTCTCCTACATGTTCGGCGTGATGCGGCTCGTGAACCTCGCGCACGGCGCCTTCGCCGTCGTCGCGGCGTATCTCGGGCTCGTCCTCTCCGGCGCGTTCTCCGGACTCGGCGACCCGGGCGCGCTGCTGACCGCCGCCGCGGTCACGATCCCCGTCGTCGCGGCGGGCGGCTATCTGCTGCAGCGCTTCGTGCTGCAGTCCACGCTCTCGGAGTCGCCGCTGCCGTCGCTGCTCGTCACCTTCGGCCTCGCGATCATCATCGAGAACGTCCTCCTCGTGACGATGTCCGCCGACACCCGGAAGCTCTCGCTCGGGCGGGGCATCGAGACCGCCTCGATCGATCTCGGCTTCACCTCCATCGGCGTGTTCCCCCTCGTCATCCTGCTGCTCGCCGTCGTGCTGCTCGGCGGACTGTCCCTCGTCATGGCGCGGACGCAGTTCGGGCGGCTCGTGCGGGCCGTGAGCGACGACCCCGCGACCGTCGGCCTCACCGGGGCGGACCCCCGGCACGTCTACGCGATCGCCGCCGCCATCGCCTTCGGCCTCGTCGCCGTCGCGGGCCTCGCATCCGGGGTGCAGACGAACTTCAGCCCCGGCTCTGGCGGCATGTTCCTCATCTTCGCCTTCGAGGCGGTCATCATCGGCGGCCTCGGCAGTCTCTGGGGCACGCTGCTCGGCGCCATGATCCTCGGCGTCGTGCAGTCCGTCACCGCCGTCGCGCTCTCGCCGGGCTACAAGGAGCTCGTCGGGCACCTCGTGTTCCTGCTCTTCCTCGTGTTCCTCCCGAACGGCATCATCCGCAGGAAGGTGCGACTGTGACCACGCCCGCCGCCGACGGCCACGAGCCGCCCACCATGCGGACCGCCGCGCGGATCGCGCCGCGCATCCGGCGCTTCACGCCCGCGTCGATCGCGGGCCTGAGCGTCATGGCCGCCCTCGTCGTGCTCCTGGCGGTCATGCCGTACCTCGTCCCCATCGCGACGAGCAGGCAGCTGACCAACCTCTTCGTCTACGTCATCATCGCGACGGCGTGGAACCTTCTCGCCGGCTTCGGCGGCATGGTCTCCATCGGCCAGCAGGCGTACATCGGGATCGGCGCCTACGGCGTCGTCGTCTTCGCCGACAACCTCGGCCTCGACCCGCTGCTGTCGATCCCGATCGTCGCCGTCGTCGCCGCGATCGTCGCCATCCCGGTGTCCTATCTCGCGTTCCGGCTCGTCGGCGGCTACTTCGCGGTCGGCACCTGGGTCGTCGCCGAGGTCGTGCGCCTGACGACGATCCATTTCCCGCAGGTCGGCGCCGGCAGCGGCGTGTCGCTGCGCGCCATGACGCAGGCGGTGCCCGACCCCGACCTGCGCACCGCCGTCGGCTACTGGGCCGGGCTCGTCTGCGCGGTCGTCGTCGTGGCCGCCGTCGTGCTGCTCGCCCGCTCCCGCATCGGCCTCGCCCTCACCGCGGTGCGCGACGAGCCGACGGCCGCGGCGACCAGCGGCGTCAACGTCGTCTCCGCCAAGCGGATCGTGTTCATCGTCGCGGCCGCCGCAGCCGGCCTCGCCGGCGCGCTCATCGCGATCTCGACGCTGCGCGTCCAGCCGGGCGGGCCGCTCGGCGTGTTCAGCGTGCAGTGGACGGCGTTCATG
>JAGIAU010000031.1:12118-14040 GCA_017744755.1 Microbacteriaceae bacterium | reverse complement strand
GAGTAGACGCATGAGCAGCGTCGCCACCGTCACCATCTCGAACCCTTCCGGCTCCGAAGGGAACCTCCTCAACCCCGGCGTCATCGCGTCGGTGACCGCGGGGCTGCTCGCGGCCGACGCCGACCCGGCCGTCACCGGCATCGTGCTGACGGGCGCCGGGAGCGTGTTCTGCTCCGGGCTCGACATCCCCGCCATCCAGGCGGGCGGCGACCCCGTCGAGTTCGCGACCGCCCTCGCCGGGCTGCTCAAGCTGCTGCCGGCGCTCGGGACCCCGGTCGCCGCCGCGGTCAACGGCGACGCCGTCGCCTCCGGCGCCTCCCTCGTCGCGGCCTGCGACTACGCGGTCATCGCGGACGACGCGGTCGTCGGCACGCGCGAGGTCGCCGTCGGGATCTGGCCGATGGTCGCGCAGGTCCCGCTCATCCAGCGGCTCGGCGCCCGCTGGGCGATGGAGAACGTCGGGAGCGGGGAGCCGTTCACGCCCGAGCGGGCCCGCGAGGTCGGGCTCGTCAACGAGATCGCGCCAGGGCCGGAGGTCGTGACGGCGGCCGAGGCGTGGCTCGCGAAGGCGGCGCGCGGCGGCGCGATCGTCGCGACCGGACGACCGGCGTTCTACCGCTTCGCGGCGATGGGCTACGAGGAGGCGCTCGACGCGTCGGTGTCGCTCTTCGCGGAGATGAACCGGCGGTAGCCCGGAATGCGCCCTCGGCGGCGAGGGTTAGGGTTTGGCGATGGACGTCGGCGAGGTCGAGGCGCGCTTGAGCGCTCGGGGTGCCGACCTCGAGGCGCTGCTCGAGCAGGCGTCGGCGCTGCGCGACGAGGGGCTCGCCGCCGCCGGACGCGCCGGGATCATCACCTACTCGCGGAAGGTGTTCATCCCGCTGACGACGCTGTGCCGGGACCGGTGCCACTACTGCACGTTCTTCGACACGCCCTCGCAGCTCGCGAAGCTCGGCAAGCCCGCCTACATGTCGCCGGAGCAGGTGCTCGCGATCGCGACGCAGGGCGCGCGGCTCGGCTGCAAGGAGGCGCTCTTCACGCTCGGCGACCGGCCCGAGGAGCGGTGGCCGGAGGCGCGCGCGTGGCTCGAGGAGCACGGCTACACGTCGACCCTGGACTACGTCGGCGCGATGGCCCGCCTCGTGCTCGACGAGACCGGGCTGCTGCCGCACCTGAACCCCGGCGTCATGTCGCTCGAGGAGCTCGAGGCGCTGCGGCCGACCGCGCCGTCCATGGGCATGATGCTCGAGACGACCTCGGAGCGGCTGTGGTCCGAGCCCGGGCAGGTGCACTTCGGCTCGCCGGACAAGGAGCCGCGGCTCCGCCTGCAAGTGATCGAGGACGCCGGCCGGGCGCGGGTGCCGTTCACGACCGGGATCCTCGTCGGCATCGGCGAGACGCTGCGGGACCGCGCCGAGTCGCTGCTCGCGCTGCGCGACCTCGCCGAGGCGGGCGGCCACGTCCAGGAGATCATCGTCCAGAACTTCCGCGCGAAGCCCCGCACCGCAATGCGCGGCGTCGCCGACGCGGAGCTCGAGGAGTACCTCGCCGCCGTCGCGACGGCGCGCATCGTCATGGGGCCGAACGCCCGCATCCAGGTCCCGCCGAACCTCTCCGACCCCGAGGAGTTCGGCCTGCTCGTGCGCGCCGGCGCCGACGACTGGGGCGGGGTCTCGCCGCTGACCGCCGACCACGTCAACCCCGAGCGGCCCTGGCCGCAGATCGAGGAGCTCGCGCGCCTGACCGCCGCGGCCGGCTACGAGCTCCGCGAGCGCCTCACGGCCCATCCCGAGTACGTGCACGACGCCGCCGCATGGATCGACCCTGGCCTGCACGCCGCGGTCGCTGCCCTCGCTGGCTCGGACGGGCTGGCGCGCGACACATCCCGCATGTCCGCGGGCACGAGGACAGGATCTGATCGC
>JAGIAU010000031.1:0-12108 GCA_017744755.1 Microbacteriaceae bacterium | reverse complement strand
AGACAGAGACAGGACTGACCCCGCGACGAGGTCCTGGCCCGGTGCCCCGATCCTGTCCTCGCGCACGCCGGCCGGCGACGCGGCGGTCCGCCCCGCGGCAGGAGCGGCCATGCGTTCCTCCGACGAGGACTGGGAGCGTCTGCTGCTCGCGACCGGCGACGAACTCGAGGCGCTCGTCGCCCGCGCCGACGATGCGCGCCGTTACACCGTCGGCGAGGTCGTCACCATGGTCGTGAACCGGAACCTCACGAGCTCCGGGCTCGGCAGCGCGTTCGCCCTCGACGACGTCGCCGCGATCGCGCGCGACGCCGTCGAGCTCGGCGCGACCGAGCTCTGCGTGCAGGGCATGCTGCCCACGAGCGAGCCCGCGACCGGCTACCTCGACATCGTGCGGACGATCAAGTCGGCGGCGCCCGGGCTGCACGTCCACGCCCTGCGCCCGCAGGACGTCGACGACCTCGCCGTGCGCGGCGGTCTCGGACTCGACGGCGCGCTCGCCGCGATGCGGGAGGCGGGCGTCGACACGTTCCCCGGCACCGGGGTCAAGCTGCTCGACGACCGGATCCGCGCGCAGGTCGCGCCGGCCGATCTGCCGGTCGGCCGCTGGGAGGAGATCGTGCGCGCGGGGCACGCGGCGGGCCTCACGAGCACGAGCGTGCTCTTCTACGGCCACATCGAGACGGCGGCCGACCGGGTCGCCCACCTCGAGCGGCTCGCGGCGATCCAGCGCGACACGGGCGGCTTCAACGAGCTCGTCCCGATCCCGCTGCCCGGCCATGGCACGCCGCTCGTCGCCGGCCGCTCGCCGCTCGACGAGCACCGGGCGATGGTCGCCGTCTCGCGCCTGCTGCTCGGGCCGCTCGTGCGGCATGTGCAGATCCCGTGGACCCGCGTCGGCGTCGAGCAGGCCGCAGTGCTCCTCCGCGCGGGCGGCGACGATCTCGGCGGCACGCTGCTGGACGGGCGCGTACGCCCCGACGCCGGGGTCGAGCAGGGGAACGAGCTCCCCCTGGGCGACGGCGAGGCCATCGCGCGCCGGCTCATGCGCAGCTTCCGCCAGCGGACGACGACGTACGGGGTCGTCGCATGACCGAGCGCGTCGACGTCGCGATCGTCGGAGCCGGGTTCGCCGGCATCGGCGCGGCGATCGCGCTCGAGCGCGCCGGACGCCCCGACTTCCTCGTGCTGGAACGCGCCGACGCCGTCGGCGGCACCTGGCGCGACAACACCTACCCCGGCGTCGCCTGCGACATCCCGAGCCACCTGTACTCGTTCTCCTTCCTGCCGAACCCGGGCTGGTCGAGGGTGTTCGCCCCCGGCGCGGAGATCCGCGGGTACCTGGAGGACGCCGTCGCCGCAACCGGCATCCGTGACCGCGTCCGGCTCGGCGCCGCGCTCGAGCACGCGGCATGGGACGAGGCGGCGAGCGCCTGGCGGCTGACCGTGTCCGACCGGGCGCTCGAGGCCCGCGCGCTGATCCTCGCCGCGGGCCGGCTCACCGAGCCGCGGATCCCCGACATCCCGGGCCTCGCGGACTTCGAAGGCCCCGTGCTGCACACCGCCCGCTGGGACGACTCCGTCGAGCTCGCGGGCAAGCGCGTCGCCGTCGTGGGCACCGGCGCGAGCGCGGTGCAAGTGGCGCCCGAGCTCGCGAGGCGGGCCGCGAGCGTCACCGTGTTCCAGCGCACCCCCGCGTGGGTGCTGCCGCGCGCCGACCGCGCCTACGCGGACGCGGAGCGCGAACGCTTCGCCGCCGATGGCGCGTTCCTCGACGCCGTCCGCCAGGAGGCGTACCTCGCCGGCGAGGCGATGATCCCGCAGCGGCTCGGCGACCTCGACGCGCTCGACTGGGCGCAGGCCCGCGCTCTCGCGCATCTGCACGCGCAGGTGCCCGACCCGGCGCTGCGCGCGGCCCTCATGCCGCACTACGAGATCGGCTGCAAGCGAGCCGTGTTCTCCGACGACTGGTATCCGGCGATCGCGAGCGGGGCCATCGAGCTGGAGCCCTCGGCGCTTGTGGGGGTCGAGGGCCCTTCGACTCGCTCCGGTCGCTCAGGCGGCCGGGCCCTTGTCGCGGCGAGCGGCCGCGCGCACGAGGTCGACGTCGTCGTGCTCGCGACGGGCTTCCACTCGACGCGGCAGCCGTACGCCCGGCTCGTCGTCGGCGCCGACGGCGAGACCCTCGACGAGCACTGGTCCGGCGGCATGACGAGCGTCGCGTCGACGATGGTGAGCGGCTTCCCGAGCCTGTTCGTCCTCGACGGCCCGAACGCCTCGCTCGGCCACAATTCCTCCATCCTCATGATCGAGGCGCAGCTCGACTACGTGCTCGCGGCGCTCGCCCACCGCGACGCGGCCGACCACGGCGCCGGCCGGCCGCTCCGGCCATCGCCCGTCGCCGAGGCCGAGTACACGGCCCGCATCGACGCCGCCGCCGCGACGACCGTCTGGCTGATCGGCGGCTGCCGGAGCTGGTACGTCGACGAGCGCTCCGGTCGCCTCACGCTGCTCTGGCCGGACTCGGTGCCGGCGTTCCGGGAGCGCGGGGCCAGGTTCGATCCGGCGGACTTCGAGCACGAGCGTTCCCGCACCACGACCCCGCTTCCGCACCATGCTTGACCCGGGTGGATTCGTGGTGCCGAGGTGCGACTATGGTGCGCGAAGCGCACGCGACCGAAGGAGCTCCGCATGACCATCCCCTTCCGCCTCGGCTACAAGGCGTCCGCCGAGCAGTTCGGCCCGAGCCGCCTGCTCGACTACTCGGTGCTCGCGGAGGAGGTCGGCTTCGACAGCGTGTTCGTCTCCGACCATCTGCAGCCCTGGAACCACGACGGCGGCCACGCCCCCGCGAGCCTCCCGTGGCTCGGCGCCCTAGGCGCACGCACCGAGCGGATCGTCATGGGCACGAGCGTCCTCACCCCGACGTTCCGCTACCACCCCGGCGTCATCGCGCAGGCCTTCGCGACGCTCGGCGAGCTGTATCCGGGCCGCGTCGTGCTCGGCGTCGGCACGGGCGAGGCGCTCAACGAGGCCACGCTCGGCATCCCGTGGCCCGAGCAGAAGGAGCGCTTCGCGCGGCTCAAGGAGTCGCTCGAGCTCATCTCGCTGCTCTGGCGGGAGGAGCGGGTCTCCTTCGACGGCGCGTTCTACCGGACGCACAACGCGACGATCTACGACCGCCCCGCGACCCCCGTCCCGATCTACATCGGCGCCGCCGGCCCCGCCGCGACGCGCCTCGCGGGCCGCGGCGCCGACGGCTTCATCACGACGAGCGGCAAGGCGCGCGAGCTGTACACGGAGACGCTGCTGCCGGCGCTCGCCGAGGGACTCGAGAAGGCGGAGCGCCCCGCCGACGCGATCGACACGCTCATCGAGGTCAAGGTCTCCTTCGACCACGACCGGGAACGCGCCATGGAGGACACCCGCTTCTGGGGCGCCCTCGCGCTCTCCCCCGAGGAGAAGATGCACGTCGAGGATCCGATCGAGATGCAGCGCCTCGCGAGCGCGCTGCCGACCGAGCGCACGGCCTCGCGCTTCATCGTGAGCACCGACCCCGACGAGCACGTCGCGCGGATCCTCGAATACGCCGACATGGGCTTCAAGCACCTCGTCTTCCACGCCCCCGGCGACGACCAGGAGCGCTTCCTCCGCACCTACGGCGAGGAGATCCTGCCGCGCCTCCGCGCGAAGCTCGCCTGACCGCGCGCATTCGCTCCCCGTCTCCCTGCCGCGCGACGAATCGGCAGCATGAGGGGCACGCCCTCGCACTCGAAGGAGAGTCCGCGATGAACGCACTGCCGAGCTATCGCGATCTGCCGCGACCGGACGGCGGCAGCCCGGTCGCCTGGGGCCTGTGGGGCGATGCCGACGACGTCGGCCTGATGAACCTGCTCACCCCCGAGAAGGCGCTCGAGGGAGCGCGGGCCGTGCGCAAGGGCAGCGTGTTCCCGCTCGACATCCCGCTCGACCTCGTCGAGCCGGCGTTCTTCGGCCGCGGGCGCACGGAGCACATCGTCGAGGGGCACCTGGGCGCGACCGAGGAGGAGCCGAGCCTCGGCCTCGACGACCGGCTCGACAACTACTACGTCCAGTCCGCGAGCCAGTGGGACTCCCTCGGGCACGTCGGCCACGCCGTCGACCGCTACTGGAACGGCCGCACGACCCGCGAGGTGCGCGGCGGGCGGAACACGATCGACCACGTCGCCGCCCGCGGCATCGCCACGCGCGGCGTGCTCCTCGACGTCGCGGACGTCGTCGCCGAGCGCGGCGGCCCCTCCGCGCCGGTCGCGATCACGGCCGAGGACCTGGAGGCCGCGCGACAGGCGGCCGGCGTCGAGATCCGCCCGGGCGACGTCCTCCTGCTGCACACCGGCTACCTCGACTGGTACGAGGCGCAGCCGGCCGCGGTCCGGCAGGCGCAGGCCGAGGGCTGGGGCGTCGTGACCTGCGGCCTCGCGCACGACGAGGCGATGGCGGCGTACCTCTGGGACCTGCACGTCGCGGCGTTCGCGAGCGACGGCGTGGCGGCGGAGGTGTGGCCGATCGCGCCGGAGGAGGGGCCGTTCGGCTTCCTGCACCAGGTGCTCATCGGCGGCTTCGGCATGATGCTCGGCGAGCTGTGGCGCACCGGCCCGCTCGCCCGCGACTGCGCGGCCGACGGCGTGCACGACTTCCTGCTGACGAGCGCGCCGCTGCCCATCCCGCGCGGCATCGGCTCGCCGGCGAACGCCCTCGCGATCAAGTGACCCGGGCGGCGCCGTGGCGCGGGCGCCGCGGGTGAGGACTGGAGCACCCCGCCGGGACCGAGCCGTCTCTCGACACGCTGGAGCCGTTCGTCGAGCTCGTCGTGCCCTGGCCGGAGCACCCCGGGGACCGCTCGGGCCTGGCCCAGCCGGGCCGTCACGCCCTAAGCTCTTGGGCACCAGTGGGCGGGGGACTCTCATGCGTGCAATGAACCGGGCGACACGGGTCGCGACGAGCGCGACGGCGGCGGCGGCGTTCGCCCTCGGAGGGGTGCTGGTCGCCTCGTCTCCCGCGCTCGCCGCGACGCCGGTCGCGAGCACGACCGATCTGAACAGCGCCATCGCCGCGGCGAACCTCGGCGGCGCCGTCGAGGTCGAGCTGACGGGGGGCATCCTCCTCGACGGCGACCTCGCCCCCCTCACCGCCGGCAGCCTCACGATCGACGGCAACGGCTTCACGATCACGAGCACCGGCGGGTACCGGCTCTTCGACATCGGCGGCACGGCCTCGTTCACGGCGAACGAGCTGCGCCTGGACGCGGCCGCCGGCGGCCCTGCGATCGAGGCGACGGGGATCAGCGGGGACGCCGGCGCGAGCCCGACGGTCTCGCTGACGGACGTCGAGGCCTTCGGCGCCAGCGGATTCGCGCAGGCCGCCGTCTCCGTGACCGACGCCGCGCTCTCGATCTCGGGCGCCTCCTACTTCCACGACAGCGTGTACGGGCTCGACCTGGCGATCTCCTTCGGCACCGCGACGATCACCGGCTTGCGCACGTCCGACACCGACGAATGCGGGCTCGGAGTCACCGTCTGGGACGCGACCTTCACGGCGTCGGGACTCGACGTCTCCGGAGCCGGCTGCGCCGGACTGGCGCTGTCGACGATGGACCCGGGATCGGTCGTGACGATCAGCGATTCGACCTTCTCCTCCAACTACGAGGGCGCGCTGGTCGTGAACTACGGCGGCACGATCGACCTCCGCGACTCGCGGATCACCGGCAGCGCCGATGTGCAGCTCGACATCCTCGCGAACGACGGCGAGACCCGGGTCACGAACGTGACGATCGACGACGGCCGGAGCCCGGGCACCGGCTATCCCGTCGTCTTCGTCTCCCAGAACTGGGGCGATCTCGTCATCGCCCACTCGACGATCACGGGGAACGAGGCGGTCGACCTCCCGGTCGTCGGCGTCAACGACTGCGGCTGCGGCGGCAGCTTCCGGCTCGATCACACGATCGTCGCGGGGAACGCCCTGAGCGGCACCGCGGCCGACGTCTCGTACTACGCGAACCCGGTGACCCCCTCCCCGCAGGAGCTGAGCTGGAGCCTGATCGGCACGATCGACCCCTCGGACGCCGCCTACGCCCTCGCCACGGACCCCGCGAACGACAACCTCTTCGACCCGGACGACCCCATCGACCCGGAGCTCGGCCCGGCCCAGAACAACGGCGGACCGACGTCCACCCGCCTGCCGCTCGCCGGCAGTCCCGTCGTCGACGCGGGCGACCCGGACTTCGCGCCCCCGCCCACGGCGGACGCGCGCGGCATGGACCGCGTCTCGGGCCTCGCGATCGACCTCGGCGCCGCCGAGGCGCAGTTCCCCGGCACCCCGACCGATCTCGTGGCGACGCCTGGCGACGCCGAGATCGGCCTCGCCTGGACGGCGCCGGCGAGCGGCGACAGCCCGATCACCGACTACATCGTCGAGTTCCGCGAGGTCGGCGCCCCGAGCTGGTTCACCTTCCTCGACGGCACCGGCACCGCCACCGCGACGACCGTCACCGGCCTGACGAACGACACGGACTACGAGTTCCGCGTCTACGCCGAGAGCGCCTACGGCCCCGGCGGTCCCAGCGCCCCGGTGACGGCGACCCCGAGCGCCGTGGTCCCCGGCATCCCGACGGACCTCACGGCCGCCCCCGGGAACGCGGAGATCACCCTGAACTGGAGCCCGCCGCTCTACGACGGCGGCTCGCCGGTGACCGGCTACCGCTACGAATACCGCGCGCTCGGCGATCCGAGCTGGATCGCCTACGACGTCATCGGCGCGACGAACGCGACGCAGGGCGCGCTCACCCGGGGCACGACCTACGAGTTCCGCATCGCGGCGACGAACGCCATCGGCACCGGCGCGTTCTCCGATCCCGTCCAGGCGACCCCGCCGCTGGCGTCCCTGCACCTCAGCCGGACGGACGGCAAGGCGGGCGACGAGGTCACGGTCACCGGCTCGTACTTCGACCCCGCCGCGGACGTCTCGCTCGTGCTGCACTCGACGCCGGTCGCGCTCGGCACGCGGACCATCAGCCCGCTCGGCACGTTCAGCCTCACGTTCGTCATCCCGGCCGACGTCCCGCCCGGGGCGCACACCGTGACGGCGAGCGTCGGCGGCTCCGTCGTCGCCTCCGCCGCGCTGAACGTCACCGCGGCCGCGCTCCCGGTCACGGGCGACACGGCGCAGAACGCCCTCCCGCTCGGCCTGCTCCTCCTGCTCACGGGCGCCCTCGCGCTCGTGGCCGCGCGCCGCCGCCCTTCGACTCGGCCCTGACGGGCCTCGCGCAGGGGACCATCAGCAGCCCCCTGGCTGGCCCTGTCTGAGCGAGCGCCCCCCCTGGCTCCCTGAGCGAGCGGAGCGAGTCGAAGGGCTACCGCGGGTTCGCGAGCTGCTGCGCGCTGATGCCGAAGGTCTGGCAGGAGCGCCAGCCCTCGTCGTAGCCGACCGCGAACCAGCCGACGCGCGCCTGGCTCGAGCCGTGCGTCCAGGACTCCGGGTTCACGTACCCGCCGCCGAGCGTCTCCTGGATGTGGTCGTCGCCGACCGCGGCCGCGGCCTCGAGCGCCTGGGTCAGCTCCTCGCGCGTCGGCGGCTTGAGGAAGGCGGTGCCACCCGCGTCGGTCGTGTTCGCCGCGGCGGCGACCCACGAGCCGGCGAGGCAGTCGGCCATGAGCTCGAGCCGGACCGAGTCGGAGTCGGCGCCGGTCGCCTGCAGGTCCAGGCCGTCCATCACGCCGGAGACGTTCTCGATGTGGTGGCCGTACTCGTGCGCGATGACGTACATCTCCGCGAGCGGGCCGCCGTTCGTGCCGAACTTCGTGCGCAGCTCGTTCCAGAACGTCAGGTCGACGTAGATCGTCTGGTCCGGCGGGCAGTAGAACGGGCCCATCGCGGTCGTGCCCGTGCCGCAGGCCGTCGGCGTCGCCTCGTCGAAGATGACGACGCTCGGCGGCTGGAACGCGCCGCCCTCGACGCCCGACCAGTACGCCGTCAGGGAGTTCTCCGCGCCCAGGATGCGGCACTCGGCGTCCGCATTCGCGTCGGCGCCGGTCTTGCAGTTCGTCAGCATCGCCTCGTCGCCGGGCGCGACCTGGCTCGTGCCGCCGCCCCCGCCGCCGCCGAGGATGCCGCTCAGGTCGACGCCGAGGAACGACGACACGAGCGCGATGACGATCGCGCCGATGCCGACGCCGCCGACCGCGATGCCGGCCGTCGCGCCACGGCTGCGCCGCCTGACGCGGCTCGGGTCGAGGTCGGCGCCTTCGTTGAAGGTCATTTCTGGGTCTCCTGGCTGCGCTTCGGGTGCGCGTCGGGGTCGAGCGGGCTAGGGGTTCGCGCGCGGCGGCTGCTGGACGAGGACGAGCGGGCGGTCGAAGCGCTGGCCGACGGGCTGCGACGGCATCAGGCAGAGGATGTAGACGATGAGGGCGCCGACCGAGGGCACGAGGATGAGCCACGCGAAGTGGCCGGAGAGGTTCGCATCGTGCAGGCGGCGGACGATGATCGCGAGGGTCGGCAGCAGGATCGCGAGGTGCAGCAGGCCGGCGACGGCGACGAACACCCAGAATCCGGCGAGATGGCCGAACACCGACCAGACGAGCGCGGTCGCCTCCGGTCCCGAGAGCGGCGGGCCGGCCGTGCCGGCGGTGAGCCCGGCCACGGTCGCGACGACGACCGGGACGAGCACGGCGACCCCGATGACCGCGATGACGAGGCCGAACAGCACCTGCCACAGGAACATCCACCAGAACTCGCTCAGGCTCGCCCGCCCGGTGAACCGCGCGTAGCCCTGGAAGAAGCGCTTGAGCGAACCGGGGAACGAGACGCCCGGCACGGGCGCGTCCTCGGGCTCCGTCGGGAACGGATGCCGGTACGGCTGGCCGGCATACGGCGAGCCGTAGCCGTAGGGCGGCACGGTCATGCGGTCCAGGCTAGACGGTGCGGTCGGCCGCGCCTACTGCGCCGGCGTCGTCTGGGCCGCGTAGTAGGCACGGGCCTCGTCCTGGCGGGCGCGTTCATCGCCCGTCGCGATGCCGGCGCCGATCAGCTCGTCCGGGTACTCGAAGGCGTCGACGAGGTCGACGGCGCGCCGGCGGATGCGGGGGAGCAGGCGGCCGTCGATGTAGTCGGTGATCGCGCGGGCGCGGCTCGCCGAGATCTTGCCGTTCATGAGGTACCAGGCGAGGTTCCGCTCGATGAGGCCGAGGCCGAAGAGGTCGCGGAGCCAGGTGAGCACCTGCCGGGTGTCCGCGTCGAGTCCGGCGCCGCGCTCGCCCTCGAGCGCCTCCGTGAACGCCTCCCACTGCAGCAGCTCGGCGTGCGCACGGGCGGCGAGGATGAGGTCGTTCTGGTGGCGGCTGAAGAGCTCGGCGGCGGCCTGCGCGTCGAGCTTCCTGCCCGCGCGGAGCGCCTGCGCGACATCGGCGACCATCGTCTCGACGCGGTCGGTGAGCAGCTGGCGCTGCGCCTCCGTGTCGCGCACATTGCCGACGCTGCGCGCGGTCGAGCCGAAGTCGAGGAGGTTCTGCCCGAGCTGGCGGAGCCCGGTGCGGCCGACGACCGCCTCGCCGACCTGGTCGGCGACGTAGCGGCCGATCGTCGCGGCGTCCGGCTTCGACATGCGCTTCGCGTAGTCGGTGAGCAGGCGCTTGCCGACGAGCTGGAGCAGGACGTTGTTGTCGCCCTCGAAGGTGACCCAGATGTCCATGTCGGCGCGCAGCGGCGCGATGCGGTTGACGGCGAGGAAGCCCTGGCCGCCGCACGCCTCGCGCGCCTCCTGCAGGATGTCGAGCGCCGCCCAGGTGCTGAGCGGCTTGAGCGCCGCGGCGAGCGTCTCGAGATCCTGGCGGTTCTCGTCGGTGTCGGCCTCGCCGCTGAACACCTCGTGGTACTTCACCATGAGGTCCTCGTGCGCGAAGTTCATCGCGTACACCTCGGCGAGGCGGGTGAGCAGGCGGCGCTGGTGGCGGCCGTAGTCGAGGAGCACGGTCTCGCCGGCGCCCTTCTCCGGGGAGAACTGGCGGCGCACGTCGCCGTACTTGATGGCGATGGCGAGCGCGAGCTTGCTGACCGCGGTCGCGGAGCCGTCGAGCGAGACGCGGCCCTGGACGAGCGCGCCGAGCATCGTGAAGAAGCGGCGGCCCGGGCTCGCGATGGGGCTCGCGTAGGTGCCGTCCGGGGCGACGTCGCCGTACCGGTTGAGCAGGTTGAAGCGCGGGATGCGGACGTTCGTGAAGTGCAGGCGGCCGTTGTCGACGCCGTTCAGCCCGCCCTTGACGCCGTCGTCCTCGCCTCCGACGCCCGGGAGGAACGCCTTCGTCTGCGGGTCGCGGATCGGGACGTAGAAGGCGTGCACGCCGTGGTTCCGCCCCTGCGTGATGAGCTGGGCGAAGACGGTGGCGGCGACGCCGGACTCGGCGGCGTTCCCCAGGTAGTCCTTCCAGGCGCCGCGGAACGGCGTGTGGATGACGAACTCCTCCGTCTCGGGGTCGTAGGTCGCGGTCGTGCCGACGGAGGCGACGTCGGAGCCGTGGCCGGTCTCCGTCATGGCGAAGGCGCCGGGCGTCCGCAGCTTCATGCAGTCCTCGAGCCAGGCGTCGTGGTGCTGCTGCGTGCCGAGCAGGAGGATCGCGGAGCCGAAGAGGCCCCACTGCACGCCGCCCTTGATCGCGACGCTCGGGTCGCCGAGGACGAGCTCCTCGAAGCCGGAGATGTTCGAGCCCGGATCCTCCTGGCCGCCGATCCGCTTGGGGAACGCGCGGCCCGTGACGCCGAGCTCGACGAGCCGGTGCAGCGCCTTGACGGTGCGATCGCGGTGCTCGCGGACGTTCTCGCCGGGGACGCGCCGGATGACGGGGTCGACCGAGATGCGCCGGGCCTCGCGGCGGACATCGGCCCAGCGGCCGAGGAGCAGGGCGCCGAGGGCGGCGACGTCGACGGCGGGGCTCTCGCCGCTCGCGTTCGCGTCGCTCGTGGAGTCGGCCTTGGCCTGGGGGGAGGCGTGCGTCGTCGTCATGGCGCCATCGTAGGGTCGGGACAGTGGAGAACGCCCAGGGTTGTCGACCGTTCACAACGTCCCCGGGGCTCCGGTGATCGCGGTTGTGCGATCACCGGAGCCGCTCGGAGCGCGTTCACCGGTGCGTTCACCGGAACGGGCGGTCGAGCAGGATGGCGCGTTCGGCGTCGGTCACCCGGCGCTCGTTCGCGAGGTCGAGCTCGTGGCGCCGCCACTGGGCGTCGCGGTCGCCGAAGCGGTCGAGGCGCAGGATGCCGCGGAGCGCGACGCGGAGCGCGAGGCGCTCCACGAGGGCGAGACGCGGGAGGACGGTGCTCAGCGCCGCGAGCTCGGGCTGCTGGGCTTCGGGCCGTTCGTCGACGAGCCCGGTAGGGAGCTCCGACGAATGGGGCGGATGGGTGGTGGAGAAGAGCGACATGGTTGATCCTCGGATCGGTGATGAGGCGCGCGACGATGGCCGCGCGAAGCGTCGTGCGATGGGATGCACGAGGGGACGCGGGAGTTCCCGCGGAGAGACGGACGGCGTCGAGCGGTGCTCGACCGGTCAGAACGTCAGCCGGCTATGCGGCGAGCGAACCGGAACGGGAGACTCGGCGCATCGCACCTTCTGCGATCTTGGTCTTCGTTGCGTTCATTGCCGGGCCTCCTTCCTGTATCGGCGCATGCTCGGTGAGCAGCATTGCAGACTATTGCCTTCCGGGTGTTCGCTGGAAGCGATCTCGATAACGAAACGATAACGCTCTGACAGCATGCGGCCGGCGGCCCTTCATGGCGCGGCGGCGACGATCGCCAGCACCGCCTCGCCGTACGTCTCGAGCTTCTTCGCGCCGATGCCCGAGACGAGGGCGAGATCGTCCAGCGACTTCGGCCGCAGCGCCGAGATGCCGCGGAGCGTGGCGTCGGCGAAGACGACGTAGGCGGGCACGTTCTGCTCCTTCGCGACGCCGGCGCGCCAGGCCCGCAGCGCCTCGAACAGCCCCGCGTCGAGCGGGGCGAGGTCGGCGGCGGGCTGGAGGCCGCGCTTCGCGCCGGAGCCGCCGCGACCGCCGCCCGCGCGCCCGCGGGGCACGTCCTTGCGC